>JAUMVT010000027.1 GCA_030529995.1 Clostridia bacterium | reverse complement strand
TTTTTGGTATAATAAATACAGAAAATGAGAAAAGGAAGTGAAAAAGCCGAATATGGAGAACATCAACAGCGCAATGGAGCTGAAACAGAAAGACCTCCGCAGAAAATGCGCCCGCATCGCGGATGAATTGCGGGAAATCGCCTTCCACCTGTCTGAATAGAGCGAAATGCTTGCCGCATTGGAGGCGCAGCTTCGTGATTTTGATAAAAATGAACCCGCAACCTTCGACGAACCCTATATTTTTTAAGGAGGCTCAATAGTATGCCAACATCGCACCCGTTTTAGAAGAATATCACCGTTCACCGCGAAAAAGCGGCGAAAGATTTCCTGTGTATCAAAAATGAGCATTGGAAGCGCGCAAATAAGGATTTAACGCCCTATGGGCTTCAACTCTACCTCTATTTCGCCTCCAATCGCGACGGCTATAATTTCAATTTGTCGCAGGAGGACGCGGAAAAGGACGCGGGCATTCGCAAAACCACATTTCACACCTATGTGAACAAAATGATTGATAAGGGCTATTTGGTGTGGAGCAAAGGCAACTGCTATGATTTTTATGAAGTGCCGCAGCCCACGCCGCAAGCCGAACCGCGACCGCAGGAGCCTGAAGAGTTCGTATTTTGAACCGTTCGCCCAGCGGATTTCCCGTCCGTTTTGCGAACGCCCCTGCCGCCTGCCGAACAAAGCAGGCCGCCGCGCAATAAAGAAATAGTATAAAATATAGTAGGGAATAGGATAAAAATAATATAATGGGGGACGTTTCCGCAAGCGGAAACGCCCCCTTCGTTCAATAGAAAAAGAAAAAGGAAAGCAGACAATTCCCCTCGGGCGCAGGTCGCGCAGAGGAAGCATTGCCGCAGCACGAACGCCGCCCCTTCTTCTTTCTCTTTTGTTTTCATCCCTGCGTTTCCTCAACTGTTGAGAGCAGGCGCAGAGCAAAAACGTCCGTTCCAAGGCAGGAACAGGGGATAATATAAAAATCGGGGCGCGCCGCGCAGAGTTTTTTCTTCGCAAGGCGAACGCCCCGCAATTTATAGCTTCAATCCGTTCAGCGCCTTTTGTAGCTCCGCCGCAATATCCTTCGCGGCCTTGCCTCCGCTGTCCGTCAGATTCTTCAAAACCTGTTCTGTGATTTCCTGTGCGCGTTCCGCGTCCGCCAAACGCTCCGCCTGCTGAATTTCCCTTTCCAGCAGGCGCATTGAAATGGCGTGATTCTGTGCGTTGTAATTCCTGTAAGCGTCATTCATCTGTCCGCCGAATCTGCCCATCGTGTCGGCATACAGGCGCTCTTTTAATGCCTTTTGTTCCCGCAGCGCGTTCAGGTTATCCGTTTGCTTGCCCATCGTTCGCAGCCCCCTTCAAATAGCCGTTTAGCAACCTGCGCAGCACGCCTGACATTGAGGTGTATTCCGCCTGTGCCTGCGCCTGTAAGGCCTTGTATTCGCCCCAAGAGAGGCGAATAGAAACCGTCTGATATTTATCGTTCATACTAAAACCTTCTTTCTTTTGATTTCCTCATAGGGATATGAAAAGCAGGGATAGGCGCTTATCCTTTTCTGTCCTAACCGTCTTTCAGTTTTTTTCACCTCTTCGCGGGAGCAGGAGCCACACAAAACAGAAAGCAGGGCGCGAAAAAGATTTTGTCCCGAAATACCCGCCCCACCTTAGAAGCAGTACACCGTCCCGCGAACAGGGCATAGAAAAAAGAGGCTTTACAGCCCCATTTCCTTTACACGCCGATAGAAGGTGTTCGGTTTGATATTCAGTTTTTTCATTGCTGCTGTTGCGGTCTGTTCGCCGTTCCTCCACCGCTTACATTCGCGCCTGAAGGCTTCTTCGTCAATCTCCATTTTCGGCTTACCCTTGAATTTTCCCTCGGCCTTTGCGATTTCTATGCCCTCCGCCTGCCGCTGGAGAATGTATTCGCGCTCCAACTCCGCCATCGCGCCGAAAACCGTCAGCATAAACTTTCCTGTTGGCGTGCGCGTGTCAAGGCTTTCTTTCAGGCTGACAAACTCCGCGCCCTTGCCGTTGATGGTTTCAACGATGGTCAGCAGGTCTTTTGTGTTTCGCGCAATTCTGCTGATGCTTTCCGCGATAATCACATCGCCCTTGCGAATGAACGCAAGCATTTCATTCAGCTTCGGGCGTTCTGCGTTTTTCCCGCTTTGCTTGTCGATGTAGACAACCTCCACACCCAATTCCTCAAATGCTTTTATCTGCCTTGCCTCGTTCTGCTCCTTCGTGCTTACTCTTGCATAGCCGACCTTCATTCGCTTTCCCTCCGCTGGCTTTGTTGCTTTTATCTTATCACAAATTATGAAATATGTCAATAGTCCTGAAATGAGTTATTCGACATACTTTTCAACTATGTCATTAGAGTATACCCTTTGCCATACCACGAAACGCCCGCCACAACGCGAACAGCGCACTTTTCGCATTGGCTCTTGAATAAATAAGACAGCTTGTGCTATAATATCATTAGCAGAAAGGAGGTTGCGCCGATGTGTTCGCAGAGCGAAGTGTTTTCAATTATCAATCAACTGCGCGAAGGTCTCCGTCATTTGTTTCCGCAGGAGCAGTTTGATGTGATTCTGTTCGGTTCATACGCCCGCAATGAAGCGGACGATGGTTCAGACATTGATGTGCTATTTCTTGTGGATGCGTCCCGCCAGAGTATTGCAGAAAAGAACTGGCAGGTTGGCGAAGTCTGTGCTGACCTCCTGCTGGAATACGGCATCGTTGTTTCTGCCATTGTAGAAAACCGCGACTATTTCCATAGTCAGGCGAACCTCTTGCCATTCTTCAAAAACATTCAGCAGGAAGGAGTGCGCATTAGTGCTTGATAGTTCTGTGATTGACCTTTCGCGTTATCGCCTTGATAAAGCCTCCGAAATGCTTACCACCGCCCAGCGTGATATGGATGCAGAAGATTATGCCTCCGCCAATAACCGCGCCTATTATTGCATTTTTCACGCAATGCGCGCTGTTCTTGCTCTTGATGGTGAGGACTACAAAAAACATTCTGCTGTGATCGCCCGCTTCACGCTGAATTACCTCAAAACAGAGATTCTCCCGCGCGACTATGGCAAGTTGATTTCCAACGCCTCTTTGATACGCAACAGAAGCGACTACGAAGATTTCTATATCTGCTCCATAGAAGATACGCAACGCCTGATAGAGGGCGCGAAAGACTTCTACAACGCCATCAGCGATTATCTTAACAAACGCTATACAGAATAATGATCGCCTACCAAATCGCACTCCGCGAAATGGTAGGCGCTTACTTTTGTTATTCATAATTCCGCATAAATATTTGTCAATAGCTTATTTGGTAGAGATTTTGTAAACCGCACCTTTTCACTATACACTTTCAACAAAATTTCGCTATTGAATTAGTTATTTGCACACAGGCGCGAGCCTGTGTGCACGTGGGTCTCCAAAACCTTTGTTGAGGGTTCGAATCCTTCTGCCCCTGCTCAGTCAAGCGTCCACTTCTTTGGAAGTGGGCGCTTTTTCTTACGGAAACCGCTTCCGCCAATGCAAACTGTTCGCAAATAAAAATTGCCGCAATTGCAGCTTGGCAGTGCAATTGCGGCAATTTTTTGCAGGAAGAGAAGAGCTTTGTCAAATTCCGTGCTTGACTCGGTCGTGCTCCTCCGCACGCTTGGCGTTGTTGAAGCGGTCAAGGGTGCCTACCAGGTAGCCGGTAATCCGGCGAATGCGCTGGAAGGGCATGGTGCCGAAGTCGTAGGACAGATCCACATAGTCTCCATCCACATGAATGTCGATGCCGAAGGGCTCCCGACCAAACTTGGACTTGGCGCGCATAATATAAGCGTTAATTTCTTCCTGGGGCAGAGTGCCGCCGGTTACGTTGACTGTGCATGCCATCAAAAATCGCCTCCAAAACCGGATTCATCACTGAATCTTGTTGTTTACATTCCTATTATACCACTATATCTTGTGGATGAAACATCTTTTTTTCAAAAAAAGTTTCGGGAGGCAAATCTGATTACAGCTTTTCTGCAAACTGTTCCAGCGCATGGAGGCCATCCACCAGCATCTGCTTGTCGCAGGCGTAGCCGATGCGCATGGCGTGGGGCTGCTCAAAGCAATCCCCGGGGGTTACGAAAGCGCCGGTCTCCTGATACAGCCGGGTGCAGAAGGTGTAGGAAGGGATGTCATAGTCGTAGTAGACAAGGGCGGTGGTGCCTGCCTGAGGCTTGGTATAGTAGAAGTGGGGATGGGACTGCATCCACTGGTCGAGGATGGCCAGATTTTCCCGGACAATGGTGCGATTCCGCTGCAGCAGCTTGTCGCTGTGCTTCAGTGCCAGGGAAGCGATGGCATCGTCAATCATACCGCAGCTGATCAGGTTGTAATCCCGGTGGGAGCAGAATGCCCGCAGCGCATCCTTGTCATGGGTGGCAATCCATCCCATGCGGATACCCGCCAGGGAGAACACCTTGGACATGCTGCTGACGGAGATGCCCTTTTCGTACAGGTCAACAATCGATTCGAAGTAGCCGTCTTCCTGGGTCAGGTTCCGATAGACTTCATCGCACAGCACATAGGCGTCAACACTGCGGGCAATGGCAACAATCTCCTCCAGCAGTTCCTTGGACATAAGTGCGCCGGTGGGATTGTTGGGGTTGTTGATGCAGATCAGCTTTGTGCCCGGTGTGGCCAGACGGCGCAGTTCGTCCAGGTCAGGCAGATAATGCTTCTCCTGCTTCAGGTGCATAATGGCCACGTCTGCCCCGATGGACTCGGGAATGGAATACAGCTGCTGATAGGTAGGCATAATGCTGACTACCCGATCTCCGGCGGAAATCAGGGAGCAGAATACGTGATGATTGGCACCGGCTGCACCATGAGTGGGCACAACCTCCTCAGGGGAAAGGGTACGATACAGGCTGCAGACGCCCTGACGCAGGGCATCACTGCCTAAGATAGCACCGTAGGTCAGCCGGGTGCTGCACAATTTTTGCAGGAAGGAAGCCTTGTCCTCACCGGACAGGGCAAACAGCTCATCCAGGGAGACAGAGTCCACACAGGTTTCGGCAATGTTGTACTTGGCGCCGGTTTCGAATTCATTCATCCATTCTTCCACAGCGAAGGGCTTAATGTACATAATGGTTTCTCCTTGCTTTATATAAAAATAGGATCAGGCTTTTGCCTTCAGGGCGAAAATCTGCAGCATGGCACTTTCCAGCGCACCATCCTGATTGAGCCTGCCGGATTTCACGGCATACTCGGTTTGCAGGCAAATGTCGACTGCCCGGCGCACCTGACCGCCGGTGTAGCCTTTGGCCTGCTGCATGTATCGGTTGGCTGCGAAGCGGGGCACCCCAAGATTCTGCTGAATCTCCTGAGGAGATTTTTTCTCGTACTGCATCACCTTCACGTGCTGAAGCAGCCGATATTGCCGCAGCAGCATGGCCAGAATGCCGAGCCGCTCCTGTCCCATGACCAGCATATCCTGCATGAGACGGAAAGCACGTCCCTGCTGTCCGGCCACTACCGCATCCACCATGTCGAACACGGTGCATTCCATGGATCGGGTGGCCAGGGCGCGTACATCTTCATCGGTAATCTGGGCGGATTCCCCGGCGTGGGCAGCCAGCTTTTCAATTTCGGTCTTCAGCAAGCCTGTATCATTGCCCACGGTGAAGGCCAGCAGGGAAGCCGTGGCAGGGGAGCATTGCTTGCCAAGGGCAGCGAAGGTTTGAAGAATCCATCGATTCAGCTCATCATCACCCAGCCGGTCGAAGGACACAATGTGACCGTGCTTCTTAATGGCGGCGTACAGCTTCTTGCGTCCGTCTGCCTTGCCGCGAACGTAGAAAATCAGGATGGTGGATGTGGGAACACGAGCCATATACGCACACAGCCGGTCGTCGGTTTCGCTTCGCCCGGTCAGGGAGGCCAGGTCTCGCACCAGCACAATCCGCTTGTCTGCCAGAAATGGCAGGGTTTCCGCGGCGGCAATCAGCGCATCGGTTTCCGGGTCATCCATGACGGATTCGTTCAGCTCTTCCAGCCCTTCCGGCAGCACGGCCTTCCGAACGGCTGCAAGGGTGCTGCTTTTGATGTTCTCCTCCGTGCCGTCAAACAGGTAGGCACCATAGACCATGCCCTGCTTCAGGCTCTGCAGGAAGTCCTTGTAGTTCATCCCCTTGGATGGTGATTCCTTCATGGCGGACCTCCTTTACTCATCGTCAATCCATGTTTCTACGGTGTAGGAACCTTGGGTAAAGCGAATGATCACCGCACCGCAGCTTTCCGTACCGTAGACGGTGGCATTGGGCAGCTTGGCGGCAGTATTGTGGTGACGCTTGGCATCGCCGCTGGAAATGATGGCCACCTTGGGAGACACGGCAGCAAGAAAGGTTTCGGAGCTGCTGGCGGCAGAGCCGTGGTGGGGAACTTTCAAAATGTCAGCTTCCGCAGCGGCGTAGTTTTCATAGGTGCCGTCCAGGTCACCGGTCAGGAGCATGGTGGTGCCCTGAATGCTGCACAGCATGGTCAGGCTGGATTCATTGGCATCCTGCCCGGGACGGACTCGGCCGGTTTCCGGCCACAGCACGGTCATGCTGCCGGATGGCAGGGGCAGGGTATCTCCCCGGCCGACATAGCGCACTGTCGTGCCGAGAGATTCCATTTGATGCAGCAGGGCAAGCACGGAAGCATCCACCGCTGCATCCTCCGCCCCCCAGGGCAGGATGATTTCCTTCACGGGAATATCATCATCCATGAAGTTCTGCAATCCCAATGCATGATCCTTGTGCAGGTGGGTCAGCACCAAATGATCCACGGACAGCCGATGCTGGCGGAGATAGTCCGTGACTTCGCCTGTGGCTTCCCCTGTATCAATCACGGTGACGATGCTTTCGTCATGCAGCAGGGCAGCATCGGCGTTGCCTACGCTGAACTGAATGTATTCCGTGCCGTGATGAGGCCACACAATCAGGGAGACGATCATCAGCACCGTGCCGGGAAGAAGCAGCAAGCGGCGGCGTTTGATGGGCAGGAAACGCACACAGCCCACCATGATCAGCAGCCATCCCAGCAGGGTCAGCAGATTGGCCTGCTTGACCCAAAGGTTGGTGAAAGGCAGGGTATCCAAATAGCGAACGGAGGCGGTCAACAGGGTTGTGCCAAAGCTTGCAACCGATCCCAAGCAGGTGCCCACAAAGGGAATGGGGGAAAGCAGCAGCACAATCCAGTACAGCCCGATGAGCAGGGAAGCATAGGGCAGTGCCACCAGGTTCACCACCAGCCCCAGCAGGGGGATCTTCTGAAACCAGTAGCACAGGGGCAGGAAGACACCGATTTGCGCACCCAAGGAAGCGCATAAGGTGCTCCAAAGCTTTTTACTCCACTTATGTTGCGGTTTCCAAAGCCGCTGCAGGGAAGGAGTTACAAGGACAATGCCCAGCACGGCGGCATAGGTCAGCTGAAAGCTGGCACTGGTCAGCTGCGCCGGCCGGAAAAGCAGGGTCAGGCAGTAGCAGGCGAACCACATCCACAAGCCGAGAGCACGGCGATGGCAGATTCTGCCGTACATGACCAGCAGCACCAGCAGAGAAGCACGAATGACCGGGGCGTTCATGCCTGTCAGCAGGCAATAGGCTGCCAGCACAAGGGCGCACACGGCAAAACGAAATCTCGGGGAGCACCATCCCAGCAAAAGTGCCAGAATCCCTGCCAGAATGCCCACATGAAAGCCACTGACGGAAAGCAAATGGGCAACCCCTACTCGGGAAAAGGCGGAACGGTCGTCCTCCGGCAGGTCGGAGCGGCTGCCCAGCACCATGGCTACGGCATAGGCACCGTTTTCTTTCCCCATCACCTTGTAAAGTTGCTGGGAAAGCGTCTCCCGAATGGCGGCTGCCGTACCTTTCAGGGAAAAGACCTTCGTGTCAGACACGGCCAAGTCCGTACAGCCGTAAACGCCAATGCGGATGCCCTGCCCCAGCAGATATTCTCGGAAATCAAATCCGCCGGGATTCTCTGCGCCGGAAGGATGGTAGACGGAGGCGGTAAAGGTCAAATGGGCACCGGGGGTAATGAGAGCAGCTGCGTCCGATTTAGGATAACAACTCCAGTACACCACCCCGGAAACGGGTTCGCCGTTTAAGGTCACGTTGGACAGCCGGGTTCGGGTACGCCGGGTGGAGCTGTCGGTTACCACACTGTCGCACACCACGCCGTCAATGACATAATCCCCTTCTGCCGGCAGGGAAGGATGATAGCCGATTTGCCCGGCAACCACCCCCAAGGCGCAGAAGACGGCCAGCATGGCGGCTTTGTGTCCGTTTCCCTTGAGAAAAATCGCCGCCAGAATGCCCAGCACCAGACCACATAAACCGTACAGGGGCGTGGAGGCGCTTCTCCCGCAAAGGATCCCCAGGGTCAGGCCTGCACTCATGCAGGGAAGCACCCAGGCTAATTGAGGCTCCTGCTTCTCGTTCAGCATTCGTATACGTCACCACACTGAGCCAGCACGGCCCTGGGATAGGCAGAGCGTGCCTCCTTCAAAAGGGTGGCCGGGTCGATGAAGGGGTTTAAGTGGGTAATGACCAGCTGCTTGGCACCGGCATCCCGTGCCAGCGCTGCGGCCAGATAGGCGGAAAGGTGAGGCTTTCCCTCTGCCCAGAGCCGGGTGGTGAACAGACCGTCTGCCAGCAGCAGATCTGCTCCCTTGGCAAAGGCAGGGAGACTTTCCGTCGTGTTGGTGTCCCCGGTAAAGCACAGGACGGAGGTACCGTCATCCAAACGGTACATGAGCCCGGGAACCGGGTGACGGGCGGCATAAGCCGTCAGGCAAACGGTACCAAGCTGCACCGTATCCCCGGCAGATAGGTCATGCAGGGCGACTTGAGGACACCCGGCAAGAGCACGGCGAACAGGCGAAGCGTCATCCTTCGGCCCGTACACCGGCAGGGGACGATCTCCGGCGTGATCTGCCAGACGGAAAATCAAGGGCAGCGCATCACTGCAATGATCAAAGTGCCAGTGACTGAATACAAGGGCAGTCAGGCTTTCCGGCGGCATCCGGGCAGTCAGGGCAGATAGGGTGCCCGTGCCGAGATCCAACTGAATGGCAGTATCTCCTGACGTGACCAAATAGCCGGAGCAGGCACTTTCCGGTGCGGGATAAGGGCCGTTCATGCCTAAAATGGTAAGCCGCAAGGTGATTCCCCCCTTTGCAGAAGATGAAAGCAAAATAGAAGCCTCTTCATTATACGTCAAGGGATGAAAAAAAGCAAAAAGAACCCTGCACAGAATCGCCCGTGCAGGGAGAGCAATGCATTATTCAAACGGAATATACGTCCGGGTATCAAAGCTTTCCTTCATGATGAAGTACCGGGGGTGTTCCCGCCAGCCGGCCTCCGTGGATTTGACTGTTTCCGTTTCCACCACGCAGTTAGGCAGTGCCTGCTTGAAGGCGTCAATTTCCTCATGAGTCAGGTGATAGTTTCGGGAAATCCACAGCCGCTCCAGCGAAGTGCAGCTGTACAGGGGCGTCAAGTCCGTCACATCATTGTAGCACAGGTTCAGATCCAGCAGCTTGGTTTTTCCGGCCAGCGGCGTCAGGTCGGTAATGTTCTGCATGAACAGCTCCACGTACTCCAAATCGTCCAACTCCGCCAAGGGGGAAATGTCCGTCACCGGCGTGCGGGAGTCAATGACGATGAGCCGCTTCAGGTGCGGCCACTGGGTCAGGAAGGACAGGTCACTGACATTGTTGTGCCCCACATCCAGTGCCAGCAAATCGGGACAGTACTTCAGCACATCCAGCATCTTGGCGGTGTAGCGAGGTTCCTGCCGCCCTTTGGCCGTGGAAAAAGCGGTGACATCGGTGCGGATGCGGTAATTGTTCAGGGTAATGGTCCAGTTGAAGTGAATATTCGGGTAGGCGGCCATGAGCTTTTCCATTTCCTTGGTGGAAAAGGTGTAGTCGTACATGGTGACTTCCTTCAGGTAGGGAAGAGCACCCAGCGCCAAAGAGAAATTGTTGTATCCGGCACGCTTCTCCTGCCCGTCCAGATCCAGTGCGGTGTCCAGGCTGTCAGCCGTGTAGCTGCCGATATCCACCGTCCAGCGGAAAACAAGCTGGGGCAGGGCAGCGGCAAGCTGGCTTTTCCCCTTCAGGGACAGCTTGACGTCCATCAGGTTGACTTCCGTGCCTTCCGGCAGCAGGCTGAGCTCGTCAATCAGGGCAGTGACCTGTTTGTCGTTGATTTCACCGCGATCCGTCAGATCCACCGTATCCGCCATGGCGGAAGCCGCCAACAGCAGCAGTACACAAACCAGCGCAAGGAATCTTTTCACGTGAAGCGGCCTCCTTTGGCATCTTACTTTTTGTTCACCGCATCGGTGTGCACCAGGTCAGAGGTGCCTACGCCGAATAGTTCGTGCATGTTTCGGGGGCTGCCGACGCCGTGACCGGAATTGGCACCGGTGCGGTTCAACTTGGTACCCATGAAAATCAGCACGGAGGTGGAACCGCCGTCCAGGTTAAAGGCATCGGTCACGCCCTGAGCGTACATCATTTCAGCCAGCACGTTCAGCGTGACGCCTTTGGGACCGGGGTTAATCCGGCCTTCCACGGTGATGATGCAGTAGTGACCGGCCTCAATCATGCCGATGGCATTGCGGGGCTCGGTGGCGTCATAGCCTTCGCCGCTGTAGATGCGGATTTTGCCGTCCCGTGCCAGGTAAGGCCCGAAGGACAGGGCATCGTGGACATTGCCTTCCGCCAGCAGCTCCGTGGCGGTGATTTCGCTGGCCGCATAGACGGACAGGGTGCCGTCATCCCGCAGCGCCATGGTGTCCAGGTTGGGATAAGCCATGCGCTTCTTGGCATCGTAGTTGTACAGCACTTCCCGGTTGCGGAGAATGTTGCCTACGCCGGTTTTCCGATCCACCCGGTAAGGATAATAGTCGCCGTTTACGCCCAGCACAAGCTTGGAGGTCTGCGCCAGAGTTTCGGGATAAATCTGCTGCCCCTTAAAGGAAGCGTTGGCATACAGCACCTGAGCAAAGGATTCACTTTCCGGCTTAAACTTCAAGTCGGTGACGAACCAGACCTGAGGCTTATCCGGCAGCTCGTAGCGCACAATCTCAATCTGAATGGTGGAGGACAGGTAAGCCCACAGGCCGTTGTCCGCATCCTCATACACGAATTCCCCCTCTGCCAGATAGCCGTCCTCCAGCCGATCATCCGGATAGGGAATGGTAGACGGATCACTGTGCACGGCACCGTCATACTGACGCCAGCACAGATCACGGATGTAACGATCACTGCGCTCCTCCCATGCGCTGAGGGTATCTGCCAAAGCGGCATCGTCCACAGCATACACGTGAGGGACGACCCAGATGCCGTTTTCCTCTGCGTCAGCAGTTTGGAAGGTGGATTCCTGAGCATCTGCTGCTGCGGTGGTTACCTTTTGCAGCAGATAGTCTTCCCGGCCATTGGCGGCAGCGGAAAGTACCACCATAGGGGAGGTAGAACGGATGGCGCTGACCAAGGGATACAGGAAGAACTTATCCGTCCATGCCTTGTCCAGCTTTTTCTCTTCCGTGCCCTCAGCCTGAGCGGTCAGGTTCAGCAGGGTGGGGGTGCGGCGAACGCCGGCATCCCACAGGGTGTCATAGAGGGTGAGCAGGGAAGTGGCTTCATCGGAGGTCATGAGCAGGCATGCTACACTGCGGCCTTCAGCGACCCATGCGGCAATTTTGTCGGTGTCCAGCTGAGCGGGGGTCTCTGCTACCAGCAGCAGATCCGCCTCAGCATCACGCTGCCAGGCGTGGAGGCTGCCGGGCAGGGTGCCGTCCGTGAAGAACCGAAGCTCACTGACGGAAACACTGACGGCGGAGGGGAAATTCACCACCAGCTGAATGGCACCTGTCACCTGAACGTCCAGCACGCATTCTGCACCGGGATCGGAGAAGGTTTTCGCATCCACCCAGCGCTTATTGTCCTTTGTGCGCAGGGTAATGCTGTCCGGAGCGGTATCCATGCGCAAGTAGATTTGTCCGCAGGTTTCCTCCTCGGGAATTTCTGCCGCAATGGTCAGGCTCTTGCCACGCTTGAAGGTGACGGCAGTATCGTCGACACGGTCCCGAAGGGCATCCATGTCCAGCTGATTTTTGCCGTCCGTGGCTTCAATCATCAGTTCACGGGCAGCTTCTGATTCCGCAGCGTCCTCGCCCAGGGCAACCAGCGGAAGAAAGCACAGGCAGAGCAGCACACAGAGAAACTTTTTCACAGGAAACACGCCTCCGTAAGGATAAAATCAGTTATTCTTCAGCAGCTGCGGCGGACACGAAATAAATAATGTCCCCCACGTTGCGGTTCTTGGATTCGGGCGCATTGATACGGCGTCCGCCGAACCACAGGGTGGTGGAGGAACCGCCGTCCAGATTATACCCCTGCTGAACGCCTTTCTGCACCATCAGCTCGGTCAGCTCCGCAATGGTCAGGCCGGCCTGTCCCTTCTGCTCGGGACCTTCGGTAGCAATCAGCAGATACTGCAGCGTATCCAGCTGGCAAATAGCCAGACGCTGCGCCTTGGTGTTGGCACCGCAGCTCACCTTGTCACCGGCCTTGAAGTGCTGCACTTCACCGTTCACAATCAGCCCGGGGCCGAAGCAAAACGCCTGTACTGCCGTGTCACGGTAGGCTTCCCATTCCTTGCGGGTATTTTTCGTGAGAATGGTAAAATTGCCATCGGCATCAATGATCAGCGTATCCCGGGTGGCAACCGGCTGCTCCCGGAGCACTTGTCCGTTGCGTACCACAACCCCCGTGTGATGGTAGGAGAAATAGTCTCCGTTAATGGCCAGCACCGCATTGTTCTCCTGTGCCATGCTGCTGACGGGACGCACGGTTTTGGAGGGATAATTGGCGGCCAGGGCGGTACGGAGCTGATCGGCCTCCGTCAGGGTAATATAGGTATAGTAAATGTTGGTATCATAGGCATAGTCGGTCTCGATGCGGATGGAAAGCGTGCCGTCATCGTAGCTCATGCCATCCGCACTGTAAGCGGAAGCCTCGACGCTCGGCAAAGCTTCACCAAGGGCAAAAACAGGACACAAAATCAGCAGGATCAGCCAAGTGAGAATTCGTTTCATTCCATCCGCTCCATTTCGTTGCTGCTTTAATAAAAGGGAGACAGGCAAAGCTGTCTCCCGCTACAATGCCGGAGTTTATTATACACTTTTTTCACAATGGATTCAACCGGAACAAAAACAGACTTTCCGTGCTGACCCTAGGTTATGCCATTTCCTTCAAGGCCTTGAAAACCTGCTTGTTGGCCTCATACAGCTGAGTGTAAACATCATACACCTTGGCATACTTAGGCACGTTTTCCTCAATAGGATTCTGCGCAGGGTTCAAGTGAATCATGGCTCGGCAGGCTTCCTGCACGGAAGGATACAAGCCTGCGCCTACGCCGGCCAGAATGGCCACGCCCAGAGCGGGACCCTCCGTGTTGATGGTGGTAGCCACAGGGCAGTTGAACACATCCGCCAGCATCTGCCGCCAAAGGGGACTCTTGCCGCCGCCGCCGCAGGCCAGCATCTGTTCAGGGGCAACCCCCATGCCTTCCAGAATGCCGAGACAATCCTTCAGGGAATAGCTGACACCTTCCATCACGGCACGGAGCAGATCACGCCGCTGATGCATGGCACTCAGGCCAAAGAACATGCCACGGCAGTCCGCATCCAGGTGAGGGGTACGCTCGCCCATCAGGTAGGGGGCATACAGCAGCTTGTTGGCACCAATGGGGGACATGGCAGCTTCCTTGTTCATCAGGTCATAGGGATCAACCCCCATGGAGGCCGCTGCTTCCTTTTCGGCGGTGCAGAAGGTATCCCGGAACCATTTCAGGGAAAGTCCTGCCGCCTGGGTTACGCCCATCACATGCCATGCGCCGGGCACGGCACAGCAGAAGGTGTGGACACGCCCCTTGGGGTCAATGGACAGGTGATCCGTGTGGGCAAACACGACGCCGCTGGTGCCGATGGTGGTGAAGGCTTTTCCATCCTCCACCACGCCGGTGCCTACGGCGGCTGCCGCATTGTCGCCTGCGCCGCCTACCACCAGCGTGCTTTCCGTAAGGCCGGTCAGCTTGGCAGCCTCGGCGGAAATGTGGCCGGTAACCTCACAGGATTCATACACCTTGGCCAACAGGCGCTTGTCAATATCCAGCGTTTCCAGCAGCTCATCCGACCAGCAGCGATGAGGAACGTCCAGCATCTGCATGCCGCTGGCATCGGACACTTCCGTGGCGAAGTCTCCCGTCAGCATATACCGCACGTAATCCTTGGGCAGCAGAATATGACGGCACTTGGCATAAATATCAGGCTCATGCTTCCGCACCCACAGCACCTTCGACAGGGTGAATCCGCACAGGGCAGGATTGGCGGTAATGCGAATCAGGTTGTCATAGCCCACCTTGGCGGTGATTTCATCGCATTCCTCTTGAGTGCGCTGGTCGCACCAGATGATGGAGCGGCGAAGCACCTTGCCTGCTTCATCCAGCATCACCAGGCCGTGCATCTGGCCGGAAATGCCCAGCGAAACCACGTCGGCAGGCTGAACTCCGCTCTTTTCCAGCACCGTGCGAATGGTCTGTTCCGCAGCGTGCCACCAATCCTCCGGATCCTGCTCCGCCCAGCCGTTTTGAGGCTGATAAAGGGGATACTCCACCAGGGCGGAGGCCACGGCCTTGCCCAGCTGGTCGAACAGTACGGTTTTCGTTCCCGAGGTTCCTAAATCAATACCAAGTACATATTTCATTGCTGTATACGCTCCTTGCGATTATTGTTTTCTTCATTATAAGGTTCGGGAAAAAGATTGTCAATCCAAAGTCTTTGCGTGAAGGGCGGCTTTGCTGTCACATGTTTCTGAAAAATGACGAATTCGTAATTTCTTTGTCATTTTCATTTTGCTTTTATTGCATTTTCAAGCTTATCATCGTATAATAATGTTGTTTATTCGCACATAAAGGAGGAGCCCTTTTTGAAGAGTGTACTGAAGCGAGCAGCATCCCTGTTGACGGCGCTGTGCCTGCTGGGTACGACTTCCGCCTATGCGGTGGAGGATGACGATACCGACTGGGATATGAGCCAGGTCATCACCACCACGGAAGCCCCTGCAGAGGATGAAACCCTTGAGGAAGAGGATGACATGGGCGAGTTCATCATCGATGACAGCACCCAGGCAGCCATTGACGCTTTGCAGCAGGATATGGAAGTGGACACCTCCATTGATCCTGACGCGCTGGATATGAACACGAACCTGCCGGACAATGTGATCAACATTCTGCTGGTAGGCATTGATACCCGGGATACCAGCCTGACCTCCGGTCTGCAGCAGGGCGATGTGCAGATTATCCTTTCCATCAACAAGGATACGGGATCCATCAAGCTGACCTCCCTGCTGCGGGACATGTATGTGACCATTCCCGGCTACAAAAACATGAACCGCATCAATGTGTCTTACGCCCGGGGCGGCGGCCAGCTGGCCATGCGCACGGTGAATAAGAACTTTGAAATGAACATTCAAAATTATGTGACCATTAACTTTTACGGCTTGGCCTCCATCATTGATGCCATCGGCGGCATTGACATTGACCTGACCAAGACGGAGGCAGGTGCCATTAACACTTACCTGAAGAAGCATCCCCCGAAGTATGACAATACGGACGGCAGTCAGCGTGTGGCACTGGAAAAGAAGGATGGGGTGCAGCACTTGGATGGTGTGCAGGCTGTCATGTATGCCCGCCTGCGGAAGATTGACAACGACTTCGGCCGCACGGCACGGCAGCGGCATTTGCTGGAGCTGCTGCTGGAGAAGGTCATGCAGGACATGAGCCTGGATAAGATGATGACCCTGATCGAAACTTGCGTTCCTTACGTAACTACCAACATGAACCCCAGCACCATGGTGGAGCTGGGCATGACGGTGCTGAGCAGCGATATTATCAGCCGTGCCAAGGCCGGCGAGGAACTGCTGGAGCAGCACCGGGTGCCTATGGATGGCTGTTACAGCTACAAGGACATTAACGGTGCATCGGTGATTTATCTGAGCACCAACAACATGAAGAAGAATGTCCAGTCCATTCATGAGTTTATTTACGGACAGTACTATCCGGCTGAGTAACAACGACAGACAACATGCAGGGCTGCCTCACGAGGATGAAGTGAGGCAGCCCTCTTTTATATGCCTAGCCATTGCAATACAAAAGGCGATGCTGACAAATCATTCAGTATCGCCTTTTGTACGTATATGCTGTTACTCAACCTTCCGCCAGTCGCTGAAGGGATAAACCACCTGCCGCACATGGCCGACAATCATTTCCCGGGCAATGGGTCCGATAATGTGACTGTCGTTGGAATTGGAACGGTTGTCCCCCAGCACGAAGTAGTAGCCTTCCGGCACGGTGTAGGCTGCCATGGTGTAATTGGGCCGGTAGGTCAGGTATTCCTCTTCGTACTTGACCCCATTGACGTACAGGTAGCCGCCGGTGATTTCCACCGTGTCCCCGGGCAGACCTACCACACGCTTGACGAAGTTGGTGCTTCCCCGGTCGGGATAGTGGCAGATGACCACATCGAACCGCTGGGGATCGCCGAAGATCTTGTAGCTGTTGCCGAACAGGTTCAGGGAAGTATACTCGGTCTTGGTGACCAGCATGATTTCGCCATCCGCCAGGGTGGTATCCATGGAATGGCCATCCACCTTCACCGGCTCAAACAGGAAAGTGCGAATGACCAGGGCAATGGCCAAAGCCGCCAGGACGGTAATGACCCATTCGAAGATTTCACGGCCAACGGATTTCTTGGGCTTTTGAGGTTGAGCTTGCTGCTCCTCCATGATTGATTACCTGCCTTTCTGCATGCGCACATCAGCGCAACGGGATTACAATAATGCCTTCAGCCGGGCAACTTCCTGCTCCACCTCGGCCTTGGAAACCTTGTTCAGGGGCGAGAAGCGTCCTTCCAGTGCCTTTTCCAGCTTGGCAATGGCAGCGGCATAGTCCTTGCTGTCCACATCATAGCGGCTGAGGAACCAGAGAGTGTCAATCTGCCCCGGCTTTTGCTCCAGTGCCTTGGTGAACCAGGTCAGAGCCGTTTCCTTGTCGCCAAGGACACGATAATAGGTTTGCCCCAAATTGTCAAGGGACACAGAATCCTCATCGTCGTACTCCACGGCTTCCTGATTGAAGGCAAGGGCTTTTTGCTTGCCTTCCTCCCAAGCTTGCTCGGGGTCAATTTCGGGGGCTTCGTCGCCGAAACGGTCGTCTACCTCGACGACATGCGGCTGCGCCAGGAAAGCGGCTTTGTTGGCCGGGTCGAATTGCTCGGCATACAGGTAGCCCAGGGTTTCATACACCAGCCCGGAATGCTGACGGCGATGCTGCTTTTCCAGCAGGTTCACGGCCTTGGCCAGATCCCCTAATTTATAGCAGCACACGGCATAGTCCATGTACATCTGGTTTTTCTGGTCAGGGGACATGGGAGATTTCTGCATCTTCGCCAGCAGTTCCTTGGCCTTTTGAAATTCATTATCCCGGATGAGCAGCACCGCATAGGCCAGCAGCAGCCGGGGCTGATCCATGCCCTCCGCATAGGCTTCGGCGTATTTTGCCTTGGCCTCTTCCATCTTTTTCTTTCCTTGCAGGCTCAATGCCTGCTGTCCTTTCAGGTTTGCCATAAAACCCATGGGATTCACTCCTTTTTCATTTTCTGTTTCAGTCGGTCATATCGATGCTGAAGCGCAGCACGCTGTTCCTGCGTATCCACGCTGTCAAAGAGGGTAGGCTCTGCCAGCAGCATCATGGCACGCCGGGTCATTTCCATGGCCATGGGCAGATTACGATCCACGTGCTCATAATGCTTGGCCATTTCCACGTAGGGGACAATGCCCCCTTCATGACGGTCAATCATGCCCTGCCAGATGGCAGCAGCTTCCTGACGTTCTCCGCTGCGCCGCCAGCTGCGTGCCAGATACAGCTGCCCTTTGGTTCGGGTCATGCCCCGACTGGCAAGGTGATAGCACTGCCGTGCTTCCTCCGGATGATGGAACCGCTCCAGTGCCACGCCCATGGAGAACACGTCTTCCTCATGAGGATGGGCATCCGGGTGCTCATACAGGTGCGCCATGGCACTGAGCAGGGTGCACAGGCTGGCAATGTCCTGCGCGTTGTGGGTCAGCACTTCGTCCAGCAGGGCGAACTCCCCTGTTTTCAGGTAGGCAAAGTACCGCTGAGGGGCTTCACTGCCGGGCAGGTCATGGAGGCGGGGTGTGCCCAGCACGGCTTCCTCCAGGTGGGACAAGGTGCATCGCTTCAGCCGCATTTTCCACACACGACGGGCAATGTGCAGCAAATCGATGTGAGGCAGATCAAAGCAGCCGGGCTGCATCCGGTTCAGCAGGAACCGATCCCGCAGCAGGGGAATATCGAAGGTGCGGCCGTTGAAGGTGCACAGCACATCGCAGTGCTGCAAGGCCTCCTCCACCTTGGCCAGCACATACCGCTCCTCCGGATAATCCCGCATAACGTACTGATCCACCACGAAACCTTCCCGGGTAAGCCGTCCCAGCCCTACCAGAAAGGCTACCGTGCCCGTGCCTCCGGCAAGCCCCGTGGTTTCCGTATCCAGGTAGAGGATCCGGGTAGGGTCGAGAACTGAAGGCAAGGAAGGCGTTAAGGCGCCGCACATGAGATCAACCGTGTCACGACGCAGCTGAAAAGCTTCGGGGAAGTCGTCCGGATCACGAATTTCCCGCCTGCTCCAGCAGGAGGAAAAAGCGGGTGCCGGTGGTACTGCCGCCGGCTTCTTCGGCGTGTCGATGGCACGGAGCTTGTCGCGAAGATTCATCGAGTCAGCTCCTTCAGCAGCAGCATGGCGGTGCTTTTGCCATCCTCGCCGATTTCTCCTTCCGGCCCAACGCAGGAAGGACAGCCTTTCGCACAGGAGCAATCCCGGGCAATCTGCAGGGCTTTTTCCAGCAGCAGGCGCTGCATGCCGTAGGCTTTTTGAGCAAGCCCGATGCCCCCGGGACAGCTGTCATACAGAATGATGGTAGGCTGGTCGGTGATGGGACTCTTGACCTGATACACCACCACCACATCCTGGGGGGAACACATCAGGTACAGGGGCGCCACAATGCGCAGCAGGTTGGCAATGGCCAGCATGCCGTTTTTCAGCGTGTCGCTGGAGAAGCGGGCAGCCAGTGCATCGGACAGCGTCCACCACATGGCAGTGGTATGCATGTCCGTTTCCGGCAGTCGCACATGTCCGAAGCCTAAGGTTTCGTGAGTGTCGAAGCGGATCTTCTTGAACATGGTCACCAAGGTGGTGACCTTCACCTCGCCCAAGGCACACACGCCGCCGCCGGGAGCCTCCTGCTGCTGCTCCACATCCAGCAGGGAAAGGGAAACGTTCAGGTCCGCATCCGTGTAGTAGCCTACATCCACCTTGCGGATGAAGGCTTTGCAGGCATCGAAGTCCAGCTTTTCCACCTGATACTGCTGAGCTTCGTGCATGTAGATGGCATTCTCGTGCAGCAGCATGGGCACGGTGTACCGATCCATTTCACCGATGACCCGATGATGCGCCGGGTCAGTAATGTCAACGATCACAAAATTTTCGCTGGCGGCGGAGCGCAGGGAGATCTCCGATGCAGGAAAATCCTCGGCAGACCAGTGATACCGGCCGTCCACGTGGCGGAGAATGCTGCTGTCCGCTAGGTATTCCAGCAGTTCCTCACTGCCCGGCGCATTGCCGAAGCTTTCTCCGTCCTCAAAAGGAAGCTCGAAGGCGGAGCACTTGAAGTGACTCAGAAGAATGTAAAGGTTATTCGGGTTCAGCAGCGCATTTTCCGGGGACTGCCGCAGGAAATAATCAGGATGGGATACGATGTACTGATCAATGGCCGCGGAGGAAGCAATATAAAAAATAATGCTGGTATCCTTTCGGCGGCCTGCACGGCCGGCCTGCTGCCACGCACTGGCAATGGTGCCGGGATAGCCGCACATGACGCAGGCGTCCAGGGCGCCGATGTCAATGCCCAGCTCCAGCGCATTGGTGGATACCACCGCATCGATCTTCCCGGCTCGTAGGCCACGCTCAATCTCCCGCCGCTCCGTGGGCAGATAGCCGCCCCGATAGCCCCGCACCCGGCCGGCATTGCCCAAGGGATCCCGCACCAGATCTTTCAGGTAGCGAGTCAGTACCTCCACGGTCAATCTGCTCTTGGCAAAAGTAATGGCCTGAATGCCGCACTTCAGCAGCATGCTGGCAATGTCCCTCGTTACGGGGATGACGCCCTTGCGGATGCCCAGCTGACGATTGACCACCGGAGGATTGTAGAACACGAAGTGCCGCTTGCCCATGGGGGCACCGTTGTCGTCAATCATCTCCACGGAACGGCCGATCAGGGTTTCTGCCAGTTCCTTGGGGTTGGCAATGGTGGCACTGCACAGGATGAATTGAGGATGGCTGCCGTAGAAGGCGCACAGCCGCATGAGCCGACGCAGCACGTTGGCCAAGTTGGAGCCGAAGACGCCCCGGTAGGTGTGAATTTCATCAATGACGATATAGCGAAGGTTTTCAAACAGCTTCACCCACTTGGTGTGGTGGGGGAGAATGCCGCTGTGAAGCATGTCCGGATTGGTAACCACGATGTGCCCTGCCTGCCGAACAGCTTTCCGGGCAGCTCCCGGGGTATCCCCGTCATAGGTGTAGGTTTTGATGTCCACGTCCATGGCTTCAATCAGCTCGTACAGCTCACTGACCTGGTCGGCGGACAATGCCTTGGTGGGGAACAGGTACAGCGCCCGGGCATCCTGATTCTGCAATATGGCGGAAAGCACAGGCAGATTGTAGCACATGGTTTTGCCGGAGGCGGTGGGAGTGACCACCACCACGTCCTTCCCGGCGGCAGTGGCAGCAATGCTTTGTGCCTGATGGGTATACAGCTGATGAATCCCACGCTTTTCAAGCACGGGAATCAGCCGGGCATCCAACGTATCGGGGAAAGGAACGTACCGGGCAGGACGGGTAGGAAGCTCTTCCCAGCGCACCACATTTTCCATGAATGCTTCATCCCGGCGCAGTTGATCCGCCAACTGATCCACGTTCATGTGCTTCGCCTCCTTTGCCCAATGATACTGCTAATGATAACACCATGCAGGCGGAATGTCCAGCAAAGAAAAATCGCCCAAGCATCACTGCTTGGACGATCAGGGCATCAACAAACCCAGGGTGGCGTTGGAAGGTTTGCAAGCCTTCCGACTTCCAATCGAAAACCGACGACATGGCGGCGGTTTTCACACGATTTTGCAAGAAACCGTTTTCTTACACTCACCAACGTGCAAAGCCGCTTGGGCGAAAGCACTTAGTGCAGCTTCTGGAAGCAGGCAGCACCCTTTTGACGGTGCCACAGGATCAGCAGCACATCGAATACCAGGGTGACGAGGCAGGCACACACCATGAAGATGTCAGCGGTAACGTGCTCCATCAGCAGGGCATACAGGCCGCCCAGTGCCGCCACATAGCCGAAGGAGGCAACCAGAGAGACGAACACGCCTGCGCTCTGCTTAATGACCGTCATTTCATTGGTCCAGTCCATTACCGGCATTTTCAGGCCGATAAACAGATCCAGTGCGGCACAGAACACTACAAACAGTTGCGGGAACAGCAGCAGGTAGATGCCCTGCAGCAGGCTGACAGGGAGAATGATCAGCACGCAGATGCAGCAGAACAGCACCGGCAGGCCGGTCAATACCCAGTGGGCTTCCATCTTTGCCCGGAGCATCTGCCAAGGAGTCAGGGGCAGGGACTTCAGCAGCCACATCTGCTTGGCATCCATGGACACGGAAGGCTCCGCAATGTTGTTCATGCCTGCCAGCATGGCGATCAGGCCGCAGATGCCGGCGGCCACCAGGCCGGACTCGAAGAAGGGAGCGGTTTGCAGCAGGGGTACATATTCGCCGCCCTTAACGAGCACCGCAAGACCGGCCAGAGGCAGCAGGATCAAACCTTCACCGCAGTTCATGATATAGGTGGCATTGTTGAAGAAGTGATCCAGTTCCTTCTTCAAGAGGGCAAGGGAAACGCTGCTGGCTTCCAGCTTGGTTTTGCGGACGGACTTGGTGGATACACTGGTGGTCATGGTGGCCATCTTCAGGAAACTGCGGGAAAGAAGCAGGCAAGCCAGTGCGAAGATGATCAGCACCACCGCTGCCACCAGCAGCAAGGCGGGAATATCCCCCGTGCCGGCCTTGCCGAACAAATAGAGGGGATAAACGGAACCCTGAATGGTTAAACCAATGGTCTGGGCATTTTCGGCCAGCGTCTGCACCGCATTGGTGAAATACCGGGTCAGCAGCTGATACAGGCCAAACAGCAGCAGACCGCCGATGGCAGACAGCAGCCCCTTGTTCTTCAGTTTCAGGCTCAGCTTGGCGACGACCCAGCCCAGTGCGCAGGAAAGGGCAAGGACAAACAGGGAGATCAGCAGCAGCAGCAAAATGGGGCTGATGACGGAAACAACGTTTACCGTGCCCAGACACCAATAGACGATGATGGCAGGCACCATGACGATGCCGCTGTAGATCAGTCCCATCAGGTAAACACTGGTCAGCCGGGAAGCGATAATGCTGCGCAGGGGAATAGGCATGGACAGCAGCATATCGTTGTCCTTGGCCAAGTACAGGCTGGCATAGGTATTGAAGGCGCTGCCGAAGCAGCCCATGAAAATGGCGATCAGCCCCATGATGTCGAAATACAGCCAGTCAAACCCGTTGGCAATCAGGCTGTTGCCTACACCCCAAGATACCATTGAAAAAGCACCCACCAGAATAGCAACCAGCAGCACCATAAAGAAGCCATAGGCAACGGTATTCAAAAGCTTGTTTTGCGGTTTGCCGTTCTTGGAGGTGCGGTAAAACTTGCGGAAGATCTCCGCCATCTGCTTTTTCAGCAGAACCTTCAGCATGCTCACTCACCCTCCAATTCCAGGAAGACTTGCTCCAGAGAAGCATCGCCCCGGACTTCCGCCATATCGCCGGAGCGAATCAGCTTGCCGCCCTTGATGATAGCTACCTTGTCGCAGAGCTTTTCTGCCACTTCCAGCACGTGGGTGGAGAAGAAGATGGCGCCGCCTTGGTCACACAGTTCACGCATCATGCCCTTCAGCAGATGGGCGGCAATGGGATCCAGACCGACGAAAGGCTCGTCCATCAGTACCAGCTTGGGCTGATGAATCCATGCGGCAATAATGGCCAGTTTCTGCTTCATACCATGAGAATAGGAAGAAATGGGATGATCCAGGGCGCCGGTCAGCTCGAACCGGGCGGCATAGTCGGCAATCCGTGCCTTCCGGTCGGCTGTGGAGACACGGAACACGTCGGCCACAAAGTTCAGGTACTTGGTGCCGGTCATGAATTCATACAGGTCAGGGTTATCGGGGATGTATGCCATGATCTGCTTGCAGGCAATGGGATCCTCCTGAATGGACTTGCCGCCGATGAGGATTTGTCCTTCCTCAAAGCGGAGAATACCGGCAACGGACTTGAGGGTGGTGGTTTTGCCGGCGCCGTTATGGCCGATAAAGCCGTAAATTTCACCGGGATGAATGTGCAGGGACAGGTCATCCACTGCCTTGGAGCCATCGTAGATCTTGGAAAGGTGATCGATTTGAAGCATTGCTTCGTCCTCCTATTATCATGGGGTAGGAATAGTATAGTACATCAGAAGGATGTTTTTCAACAGGGAAAGGCGAAAGTGTTGTAAATTCGGGATATTTTCCGCATGCTTCGGTGACGTTCCGGCGGCGTCGTGAGTTTTTTTTCTGAAAAGCTTGCTTTTTCGCCGAATGCATGATACAATCATAGGCGACAATTTTTGATCCTGATTAAGGAGGTGAACAGAGTTGCCGAACATCCAGTCCGCTAAGAAGCGCGTCAAGGTAAGCGAGAAGAAGAATCTCCGCAATCGGATGGTCAAGAGCGCCATGCGTACTTCCGAAAAGAAGTTTGTTGCTGCGCTGAGTGCCGATCCTACGACCGCTAATGTGCAGTTGACCGCGACCACCTCCGCGATCGATAAGGCTGCGTCCAAGGGTATTATCCACAAGAACGCTGCAAATCGCAAGAAGGCTCGCCTGGCCAAGCAGCTGAGCAAGGCTGCTGCCGTGTGATCCTGTGAGGAAAACGCGTCCAGATAAACCTCGTCCCGCTGAGGACAGAGGTTTTTCTTTTTTTCTGTAAAAATTGCAAGAAAAGAAGCTCCTCGTGCGTTATATGGGTGAAAAGCGAATTGCAAGGCCGCCTTGGCCGGGCAATAAGGAGGGTATGAAAGCATGGTAAAGAATAGAAACGGCTTGGCGCTGTTCATGGCATTGGTGCTGGCATTGTGCGGCATCATGACCTGCGCTCAGGCTGAAGAAACAGATCTGAATACCTTGACACCCTTGGTGGACTTGACAGCGTCAGCCGCCATGCGGGTGGGAGAATCCCCGGAGATCATTTCGGCGGACGGTACCCTGTCCGAGACGTTCATCCATAATTTCTTCCTGATTGGGCAGAAGGCGGATGCATCCCTTGGTATTACTGCTGATATGCTGACGGACACCTCCAAGCAGGGAACCTACCTGAAAAACACTTTCTCCTGCAGCCTGCCTTCCCTGGACGGCATTCTCAGCACGGGAGAAAATTACGACTACATCGGCGTCTGCATCATGGATGCTGACTTGTCCGCTGATGGGAAGAGCGTGCGGCTGATCGGCAACCTGTATCAGGCCAACGGCCGGCTGGATCAGCTGACGGAGGACGAGTATGCAGAGGTTCGCTGGCTGGATAAGCGGGCTGTGATGGATTTTGTGAAGGACAGCGCAGCACCCCTCGGCTGGAAGGTTTCCTCCTTCTCCGTGGATGCGGAACTGGACATGGAAGAAACCACTCTGACCTACTTTAATGAGACCATGGTGGAGTACATTAATACCAACCTGGGCTTCGCTATTCAGTATCCGGCAGTGTTTACCGATGATACCCTGACGGAAAGCCAGGACGGCATCAGCGCCAAGCTGGCGGACGGCACGGCATCCTTCTTCGCCAAGAAGACCAGCAACTCTTCCTCCTGGACGCTGGAAAAGGTGATTGATGCCAGAAAGCAGCAGGATCCTGACGCAGATACCCTCATCAACGAAATTAGCGGCTGCGGCCGTGTGGTGACCCAGCAGGATGGCCGGACGGTGGTGGATATCTACATCGTGACCACCCAGTGGGTTTATCAGGCACAGCTGTCCTACGCAAATTCCCTTGCCATGGACTTCTCGCTTTACAGCGACTACATGATGAATTCCTTCAGTGCGGATGAACTTGGCATCGGCTGACCGAGCATATTTGGAGGGATAGGTTTATGAAACGTTTTCTTGCAATCATCCTGACACTGACGCTTCTGATCGGGGTTCTCCCCATCATGTCAGCCAGTGCAGAAACCACCATGGTGGTGACGGGAGGCTGGCTGCGGCTCCGTGCACTGCCTAACTTCACGGCGACCACGCTTGCCAGTTACTATACAGGCACGAAAGTGACGGTGCTGGGCACGGCCGGCGATGGCAACTGGTATCATGTACGTGCCAGCGACGGGTACGACGGCTACATGTACGCCAAGTACCTGAAAGCTTCCGGCGACTCCGGAAGCACCTCCACGGCAACGGTCATCAGCAGCAATGGCTTGGGCGTGCGGCTTCGTACCGGCCCCAGCGTGGCATACGGCATCATTCAGGTGGTGCCTGTGGGCACAACGGTGACGGTGCTGGCCAAGGGCACCTATTGGTGGTTCATCCGTGTGGGTACCCAGACCGGCTACATGATGAGTCAGTTCCTGACGGACGGCTCCGTAACCCCTACTCCTTCTTCCGGCTATTTGGCACGGGTGACCAGTAAAAATGGCTTGGGCGTGCGGCTTCGTGCAGGCGCAGGCACAGGCTATGCGGTGCTGGGCGTGTACAGCGTTGGCACGGAAGTGACCGTGCTGACCCACGGCAGCACCTGGGATTACATCCGCATCGGCAGCCGTACCGGCTACATGATGACCCAGTTCCTGACCACCTCTCAGGTGGTGAACACGGTTTCCAAGGTTGCACTGAACAATGCCTCTCCCAAGGTGGGCGACACCTTGGTGGCTGTGGTAACGCCTTCCGCCGCTACCGTTACTTATCGCTGGACCTATAGCGACGGTACCTTGGTGGGCACCGGCTCCAGCTATGTGGTAACGCCTTATGATAACGGCGAGCGCATCCGTGTTACCGTGACCGGCACCGGCTTGTACACCGGCACGGCCACCAGCACCCTGTCCAATACCATTACCAACAGCGGTACGACCCTTCTGGGCGTGAACCTGAACTCTTACAGCCCTGTGGTGGGACAGACTCTGTACGCAACGGCCAATCCCACTGCGGCAACCGCCAGCTATGTATGGTACCGCAGTGACGGCACGGCAGTGGGCGCAGGTCAGACCTATCTGGTGAAGAGCAGCGATGTTGGCCGCACCCTGTACTGCGTGGCAGTGGGTACCGGCAGCTACAGCGGAACTGCCTACTCCTCCAACACGGCAGCCGTAACCACCGGCACTGTGGATACGCCCCTGAGCGGCACCTTGTCCATCTCCGGCTTTACGACCGCCGGCAGCACGGTAACGGCTTTGGCCAGCCTGAACACCACCCAGGTGGATTACAGCTGGTATCTGGACGGATGGCTGATGTCCTCCGGCACCAGCAGCCTGCAGGTGCCTAACAACGCAGGCAGCAAGCTGAAGGTGCGTGCTACCGCCAAGAGCGGCAGCGGCTACACCGGCTATGTGGAGTCCGGGGAAATGACCATCACCGAATCTGCCGCTAAGCAGCAGCTGCAGGGCGACATCAGCATTCCGTCTACTGCAACTACCGGATCCGTCGTGGTGGCGGCTCCTTCCTTGAATTCTTCCTACGTGTCTTATTCCTGGCAGCTGAACGGCAGCACCATTGCAGGGGCTACAGGCTCCTCGATCACTGTGAGTGACTCCATGGCCGGCGGCGTGCTGACCGTGACGGCCACCGCCAACGGCACGGATGGCTACACCGGTTCTGTGACCAGCAATTCCTGCGCTGTGTCTGCGGCAACGCCTTCTCCTGTTGCCTACACAGGCACGGTCAGCCTGCCCAGCACCAGCACCGTGGGCAGCGTGCTTTCTCCCTCTGTGACCAACAACAATGCCTCTCAGGTGACCTATGACTGGTACGTTGACGGTCTGCTGGAGAACTCCGGCTCTTCCTCCTTTGTGCTGACGAGCAGCATGGCCGGCAAGTCCGTCACCGTTCGCATCACCTCCCTGGACAGCAACGTGGTTGGCTACGCAACCAGCAACGGATGCTATGTGCAGTCTGATCTGGTAGCATCCCCTACGGATAACTAAACCATCATACAGCATCACCCGCCAAGGTTTTCAATGCTTTGGCGGGTGATTTCTTTTACTGCATCATCATAGAAAAAGTCAAGCTCCTCATCAACGAAGATCTTCCGATGATGAGGAGCTTGGTTTTGTGCACGGAATGTCGGCAGCTGATCAGTGCTTGCTGAGAGCAGCCGCCGTTAATCCTCCGCCATGGCGTACTGCACAATCATGGGATCATCATATGCTGCCCACATAGAACGGTTCTCATCCAGCGTCTTGAACTGTTCCATTTCATCGGCAGTCAGCTCAAAATCAAAAATATCCAGATTTTCCTGCATACGATCCTTGTGTGTGCTCTTTGGGATTGCCACAATGTCGCGCTGAACATGTTGTCTTAGGGCAACCTGTGCGGGAGTTTTACCGTGGGCGGCCGCAATATGCTTTACAATGGGGCTTTCGAGTACTTCTTTTAATCGGTGCTGGGCAAGCGGACCCCATGCCTCGTGCTGAATGTTATACTTTTCCATCCATTCATGCAGTTCATATTGCTGCCAGAACAGGTGGGTTTCCACCTGGTTGACCGCAGGGAGAATACGGTTGAAGGTTGCAATGTCCGCCATACGCTCGGCACTGAAGTTGGAGATGCCGATGGCTCTGATCTTACCTTCATCATATAAATCCTCAAGAGCACGATAGGCACCGTAATAATCAGACAGGCATTGATGAATCAGTACCAGATCGAGGTAATCGGTCTGGAGCTTACGGAGAGATTCTTCCACAGAGGCCTTTGTCTTTTCATAGCCGAATTCCGTTACCCAAACCTTTGTGGTAAGGAAGATATCCTCTCGGCGAATACCAAGCTCCTGAATACCACGTTGAATGCCGTCGCCGACCTCTTTTTCGTTGTAGTAGGCCTGTGCGGTGTCAATCAGCCGATAACCGGTTTCCAGCGCATCGAATACACACCGGGCGGTCTGCTCTGTCGGAATTTCAAACACACCGTAGCCGACCATCGGCATTTGGATGCCGTTGTTTAGCGTCACATAGTTCATCCTACCGTTCTCCCTTACCATTCCTTTTTCTCTTTGTCGCAGTCGTGGTTTTGCTTTCGTTCCTCTACCATCTTGGCAAACCACTCTACCATAGCAGGATCATCGTGGGAGAAGAAGGCACTGGTTTTTTTGTCCAGCGCTGCTATGGAAGCCATGTCTTCCTCGGAAAGTGTGAAGTCAAAGACATTCAGATTTTCCTGCATTCGTTCGATGTGGGTGGATTTCGGAATGATGATCACGCCACGCTGCAGATGCCAGCGGAGGATGACCTGCGCCGCACTCTTATGATATTTTGCACCGATTTCATTCAGCACAGGATGAGCGAACATACCACCGCGGCCTTCGCCGAAGGGTGCCCAGGCTTCGATCTGTACACCGTACTTATCCATCCACTTTTTTGCCTCGATCTGCTGGTTAAATGGGTGCGTCTCCACCTGATTGACCATCGGACGGATTCGGGCAAAGGAGCAGATGTCCACCAGACGGTCTGGATAAAAATTAGATACACCGATGGCACGAATGGTGCCGGCTTCATACAGCTCCTCCAGTGCTCGCCATGCGCCGTAATAATCGGAAAACGGCTGATGCAGGAGACAGAGATCAAGATAGTCAGTGCGAAGCTTTCGCATGGATTCTAACACGGACTTTTTTGCTTCCTCATAGCCATAGTGTTCTACCCAGACCTTGGTGGTCAGGAAAATGTCCTTGCGGTTAATGCCTGACTTCTCGATGGCAGCACCGACCTGTTCCTCATTAAAATAGCTCTGTGCGGTGTCGATGGCACGGTAGCCGACCTTCAGAGCATCCAGTACGCAGCGCTCACACTCGTCCTGTGTGACCTGATAGACGCCGTAGCCAAGCTGGGGCATTTTTACGCCATTGCTTAATGTGATGTATTCCATGGTGATGCCTTCCTTTCGGATTAATAGTTGAGGGTGGAAAGCCATTCAGTTATCTCGGAATCCGAGGTGCTGCTGCTGAATCGCTGACCGTCCTGCCAGTTACCTGTTCCTGCCATTTCGGATAGCAAAGTAGCACTTTCACCGATACCGGAGCTTATAGAGGTGCAGAATGGGATAACTGTTTTGCCTGAAAAGTCATTGGAAGCAATGAATTCGTTGACCGGCCATGCTGCAATGCCCCACCAGATCGGATAACCGATGAATACCGTGTCATACGAATCCCAATTCTCGACAGAAGTGCTCACGAGCTCAATGGATCGCAAGGATTCATCATCATGCTCAAGATTTACGCGGCTGCCGTCAGCCGTCCAATCCAAATCTTCGCTGCTGTAGGGATTGACCGGCTCCAATACAAACAGATCGCCGCCGGTTTCCTCGGCGATCACATGGGCGATTCTTTTCGTGCTTCCCGTTGCGGAGAAATAGACAACCAAAGTTTTCGAATCGGCTGCACATGGCAGAGAAGAGTCCTCTGCCAGGGCATACGCATTCTTTCCGCATGCGGAAAGAACCAAGAGCAGCAGGACACTCATGATCGATGCAAAGGTTTTGTTCATATTGGAACCACTCCTTCGTTATCATTTTTGCACGTTGACAAGGGACTGTTCAGTGCACTATGATGATAGCAGCCGGTAGTTGCTCCCGGTCAAGAACTTTTTTGAAGAAAGAAGGGATTTTTTATGTATTCGATGAAAGAGGCTTGTGCGCTGACTGGTATGACTTATGAAAATTTGAAATTTTACTGCAATGAGGGGTTAGTCCCCAATGTGAAACGGGATTGTCGAAATTATCGGATTTTTGATGAGCATGACATCAAATGGATTCAAAGCCTGAACTGCCTGAAAAGCTGCGGCATGGGCATTGAGGAAATGAAGGCGTATCTGGCACTTTGCATGAAGGGCGAAAGTTCGATTCCTGAGCGAAAGGTCATTCTTGCAGCCAAAAGGGAATCCCTGCTTCGATCAATCGCGAAACTGCAGGAAGCAGTAGCATACATCGACTGGAAGCAGGGATTTTATGATGATGTGCTGTCCGGCAAAACGGCGTACTACAGTCATTTGGTGCCGGAGTTGATGAAAGAATAAGCAAGCGCAGTGCACACAGTCTCAAACTGTGATTTCCACCTGATTACCCTCTACGACAACGATGCAGCTTTCGTAGTAGCCGTCTCCCGTTGTACGGGGGCCGCTGATGACCTCGTAGCCGTCTGCCTTCAGCACGGCGGTCAGGGCATCGACTTTTTCCTTGCTGCCCACGCTGAAGGCAATGTGGGCATAGCCGGTGCGGGCAAGCTCTTTAGGCAAATCCGACATGCCGGGTTTCTGCATGAGCTCCAGCCGGGCACCATCGTCAAAGGAAAGAAAGTAAGAGCGGAAATCGGACTTCGGGTTGTGGTATCCGTCGTTAGAGCTTGCCCCCAGATACTTCATGAAGAAATTCCGGGCTTTCTCCAGGTCATTGACATACAGGGCAACGTGTTCGATCTTCATGATGCTTGCCTCCTTGCAAACCTTACCGGGAAACTCGGGAGAGGGAGACGACTGTCTCTATATGTTCCGTGCAGGGGAACATATCCACAGGCACGGCTGTCAACACTTTGTATTGCCCGTCCCTGCACAGAAAATCCAAATCGCGCGCCAGCGTATCGGGACCGCAGGAGACGTACACAATTTTCTTGGGTGCAAGGGATTTGACAGCAGTGAGGAAGGGCACATCACTGCCGGAACGGGGAGGATCCATGCACACCACATCCGGCACGTGACCTTCCCTGGCCATGCGGGTCATGAAGCGGCCTGCATCATCGCAATAAAAGGATGCGTTATGAACCTGATTGGCTTCCGCATTGATGCGGGCGTCCTTCACGGCGTCGGCGTTCAGCTCAACGCCGATGAGCCTTGCAGCCTTGTCGGAGGCGCAAAGACCGATGGTGCCGGTGCCGCAGTAGGCGTCCAGCAGGGTTTCTTTGCCGGTGAGTCCCATCAGATCGATGGCTGTTTCGTACAGTACCTCTGCCTGCTGGGCATTGACCTGATAGAAAGAACGTGGGGAAATGCGGAATCGCTTGCCGCAAAGTTCGTCCTCCATGTAGCCGCTGCCGTAAAGGACATTTTCCCGATTGCCCAGCACCACGCTGGTTTGACGATTGTTTTCGTTGACCACGATGGTGGTGATTTCCGGGTGAAGCTGCACAAGTGCCTGCACAAACTCCTTCTTTCCGGGAAACTCCAGGGAGGTGGTGACCAGCACCACCATGATTTGCCCCGTGAATTGGCCGGTGCGGATGACGATGTGCCGCAGAAAACCCCGATGGGTGTACTCGTTATAAATTCTCAGGCGGAATTTCGGCAGAAGTTCCACAATGCTGCGGATAATCTGATCCGCCCGCTGATCCTCAATCAGGCAATGTTTGACCGGTACCACCCGGTGCGTTCCGGCGGCGTAAACCCCGGAAATAGGCCGTCCGCTTTTGTCCACGGACAGCACGGCATGCACCTTGTTGCGATAGTGCAGAGGAGAGGACATGCCTCGAATGGGTTCCACCGGGCAGAAGGGGCGCAGCAGCTCCTCCATGCGGCGCTGCTTGACACGCAGCTGCTCCTGATAGGGGAGCTTCGTCATCTGGCATCCGCCGCAGCGGGCAGCAACGGGGCACTTGAAATATATACTCATGGTTTTCCTCATTCAAAAAATGAAGGCTCACCTTGTTCCAGAACACGCCGGAGAATCAGCAGATCCTCCTGATACACCTGGGCAAGCCCCCGATTATAGATAATGGATGCAGGGTGGTAAAGGGGAAAGACGGAAAAGCCTGCCTCCGTGTCTCCTGCCTTAATGACGGTCTGCATTACCTGCCCGTGACAGCTACCAATGGTTGCATCGCCTACGATGGCGTGGAGGGCGGTATTGCCCAGGGTCACCAGCATTCGGGGCTGCACCAGCAGGATTTCCTCGTACAAGTAAGGCGCAAAGAAGGCGATCTCCTCTTTGGTAGGGGGACGATTGGACATGCGCCCTTTGGGGCTGATCTTGGTGGGGCGGATTTTGACCACATTGCTGATGCGGATGTCCCACCGGTTCAGCTGCAGCACATCCAGAAACTGATCCAGATTCTTGCCTGCCTTGCCCACAAAGGGGCGGCCTTGCAGGGATTCCTGCTCACCGGGGGCTTCCCCGATGAGCATCACTGCCGGATGATGCTCGTTGCCTTCGCCAAAGACCACTGTTTTCTCCGGCCACGTTTCTCCGGCGGCTTTCCGGCAGCGTGCCTCCATTTCATGCATGGTCATTACTCACTCCGTATAGATCCGGGTACAGCTGCAGCTCCATCAGCTTGTCCCGGAGGGTCTGCATATCCTCCCACGCCTCACGCTTCTTACTGGGATCCCGGAGCAGGGCAGAGGGGTGATAGGTGGGCATCATCCAGACGCCGTTCCGCTCAAACCATTGCCCACGGTCACGGGTAATGCGAAGGGTATCCCCCAGGGTGTTCTTGGCGGCTGTAGAGCCCAGCAGCACAATTACCTTCGGGCGCACAAGGGACACCTGCATCCGTAAATGCATCATGCAGGCAGCGGCTTCCTCAGCGGTGGGAACACGATTGTTCGGCGGGCGGCATTTCACTACATTGCAGATATACACCCGGTCTCTCGGCAGGGAAATGGCAGCCAGCATCCGGGTCAGCAGCTGACCGGCAGGACCTACGAAAGCCAGTCCCTGCTCATCTTCCACCTGACCGGGACCCTCGCCAATGAGCATCAGCGGGGCATGGGGGTCTCCCTGTCCGGGCACCTTGTGGTGAATGCCGCCGCACAGGCCGCATCGCCTGCATTCGGCAACCTGATGGTTGAAAAGCTCCCAGGTAATGGCTGTCACGGCAGCACCCTTCTTTCTGTTAGCCGAAGGTTCGGGTGATCAGGGTAAAGGTCTGGTCAAAGTCAGACTGAAGCCAGGTGATCAGGCTGACCAGCAGAGCAATGAAAATCAGAATCACCACCGTGCCTGCAATGACGCTGAAGAAATCAAAAATACCGGCAGCCACACGGAAGCGTCCTTTGCGCAGCATCTTCTTCTCTTCCGGGGTCAGGGGCTCGTCATCCGGATCTTCGTCCTCCAGGTCATCATCGTAGGGCTCCTGAGGATAAGAACCGTCGTCATCCATGGCATCGTCATAGTCGTCTTCGGGATTGTCTGCCCAGTCATCCTGTACAGGCTGATGGAACACACGCTCATGAGGGGCGCTGTTTTGATCGTTATGGGTAAAATAAGCCAAACTTACCCCTCCTTCGGGTTACACATAGTCCAGCCAGGGGGCATCCTGCTCCGTTCGGCCGGTCAGGTGGCCTTCGGCACTCAGGCCGGGGAAGTCCAGCTGCCGAAGTGCCTCGTAGAGCACAATGGCCACGGAGTTGGACAGGTTCAGGCTCCGGGCTTCCGGCCGCATGGGAATGCGGATGCACCGGTCGTACACCTTTTCCAGCAGGTTTTCCGGCAAGCCCCGGGATTCGCAGCCGAAGACAAGAAAATCCTCATCCTCGTAGGCAACCTCCGTATAGCTTCTGGGAGCCTTAGTGCTGGCAAAGTGCATCCGGGCATGGGGATGCTTCAGCAGAAAGTCCTCCACATCGGGGTACACGTGGTAGGTCATCAGGTTCCAGTAATCCAGCCCGGCACGCTTCAGGTATTTATCGCTCAGGGAAAAGCCCAGGGGCTCAATCAGGTGCAGCGTAGCACCGGTGGCGGCACAGCTGCGGGCAATGTTTCCCGTGTTCTGCGGAATTTCAGGGTTCACCAAAACAATCTGTAATGCCAAGGGATTCACCTCGTAAAGATTGTACCATTTTCACATGGGTTGTGCAAGACAGACGATTTGCATTTGTTAAGGTACAATACATAGGTAACACAAAGGTAAAGAAAAGAGAACCCAA
>JAUMVT010000001.1 GCA_030529995.1 Clostridia bacterium | reverse complement strand
CGAACAGATTTTATTCATGCGGGGTGTCCAATTTGCACTTGCAATTTGCGATCCAGAAAAAACATTATGACATTTTGACAGAGATCAATCCCACCCTTTTCAAATACGGTCAGCCTACCTTGGGTGCCTAATGTCGCTTTCCATGCGACCATCTTTGCAGGAAAGTGGAGTATCATAAAGGCAACCGAAGGAAAGGACGTGTTTCAAACTATGTATGGTGCAATCTTAGGTGACATCGTCGGCAGCCCTTATGAATTTGATCAAGGTGACAAAACCAAGGACTTCCCCATGTTTTCGCCAAATTCCCATTACACGGATGACACGGTCATGACCATTGCTGTTGCCGAAGCCCTGATGAACGCCGGCAGGGATGCTGATCTCAACCGGATCCGCCGGGAAGTTATTTCCTCCATGCATCGTTGGGGTAATGCCTACCCCCGAGCCGGATATGGCTCATCTTTTCGGTATTGGCTGTATTGCAAGAGCCCCAATCCCTACAACAGTTATGGCAATGGGTCTGCCATGCGGGTATCTGCCGCCGGATGGCTGTATGACAGCATCGAGCGAACCCGTGAGGTCGCCGTTGCCACGGCGGACGTAACGCACAATCATCCGGAAGGCATCAAAGGTGCAGAGGCCGTTGCCAGTGTGATCTTTCTGGCACGAACAGGCTGCAGCAAAGCAGACATCAAGCAGTATGTGCTTCGCAACTTTGGTTATGATCTCAGCCGCTCCATTGATGAGATTCGCCCCGGCTATCATCATGTGGAGAGCTGCCAGCAAACCATTCCGGAGGCGATTACCGCCTTTCTGGAAGGCACTTCTTTTGAGGATGTGATGCGGACCGCCGTGTCCCTTGGCGGTGACTGTGACACGCTGACGGATATTGCCTGCGCCATGGCAGAAGCATTCTACGGCGTGCCGGATAGTCTTCGTGCAGAAATGCGCCATCGCATTGAGCTGGATATGCTGGAAGTTCTAAATAGGTTCGACAGCCTCCTTGGCTGACAAAAAAGAAAGAAGGTCTTTTGCATGTACGGTGCCATTCTGGGAGACATTGTTGGTAAACCCTATGAACATCATTTCAAGATGAAGAACAAGGTCTTCCCATTGTTCGTCCCGGCTTCTCATTTTTCGGATGACTCTGTTATGACTATTGCCATCGCAGACGGTTTGCTCCACGTGTCCAAGGATGCTTCGCTGGATGAGATTCGTTCTGCTGTGATCCGCTCCATGCAGTACTGGGGACGAAAGTATCCCCGTGCAGGCTACGGCGGACGCTTCCGCTCTTGGCTGTATGAGGAAGATCCTCAGCCTTACAGAAGCTATGGCAATGGTTCTGCCATGCGTGTATCCCCGGTTGGCTGGCTATATGACACAATTGAAAGAACACGGGCTGTCGCTGCCGCCACGGCAGACGTAACCCATAACCATCCCGAGGGAATCAAGGGTGCGGAGGCTGCCGCCAGCGTTATCTTCATGGCACGGCATCACGCAAGCAAGGAAGAGATCAAGGCCTATGTTGAGCAAAACTTTGGCTATGATCTCAGCCGCACGGTGGCTGAAATTCGTCCCACCTATCAGTTTGATTCGAGCTGCCAAGGCACTGTGCCGGAAGCCATCATTGCCTTTCTGGAAGGGACAACCTTTGAGGATGTGCTCCGTACAGCAGTATCTCTAGGTGGCGACTGCGACACGTTGACGTCCATTGCCTCCGCCATGGCCGAAGCGTACTATGGCATGCCGGACAATCTTCGTGCAGAGGTTCGCAACCGGATTCAGCCGGACATGCTGGCGGTGGTGGATCAGTTTGACCAGCATTTAGGAAGTGCAACCAGTGGAAATGGACTGACGGCAGAAGCCGGCACTGATTATCTGAGCTAATCGCAAGAAAGCGAAACGAGCTGATGCGCCGCTTCGCTTTCTTCTTTGCATATAGGAAAAGCCGAGATTGACACAGTAGTCAACCTCGGCTTTTGTTTTATGGTTATTTACTTAGTTTCCTTTGCTTCCAGTACCTTTTCAGGGGTAGTGCCTACCTTGGCGTTGGCATCACGGACGTGATTGCGCACGCGCATGGTGATGCACTTCTTGGGGCACTTTTCAGCACAGGCGCCGCAGCCGGTGCAGGCATCGGTGATATCATGAGGATGGCGAACTTCACCAGCGACCGCCTCAAACTGGCAGGTGCGCTTGCACATACCGCAGCCGATGCAGACATCCTTGTCGATAACAGCTTCCTTCCGGTGATCCCAATCAGCCGTCAAAGCTCCGGTGGGGCAAGCCTCAGCGCACATCATGCAGCCGCGGCACTTTTCACGGTCAATAACAGGTAGATTGTTCACCATGGTAATGGCGCCAAACTTGCAGGCCTTTTCGCAGCGTGTGCAGCCGATACAGCCAATCTTGCAGTTATCGGATACCAGCTTACCACGCTCAGCAGCACGGCAGCGCAGCTGCACAGGCTGACGGGCAGGCAGAAGCTCCAATACGTGCTTCGGGCAGGCAGCCACGCACTTACCGCAGCTCTGGCACTTTTCTTCATCCACCACAGCGATCTTCAGACGCTCATCGATATGAATCGCATCAAAGGGGCAGGCGCGAACGCAGGTGCCCAGTCCAAGGCAAGCATACTTACACATACGGTTGCCATCACTGACCAAGGATGCCGCAACGCAGTCCTGAATGCCGGTGTAGTTGAATTTATTGCCGCAGTGCTCGATGTCGCCCTGGCAAAGCACGGTAGCAACCTTCTTCACGCCGGTGTCTACCGCTTCAACGCCCATGATCTTGGCAACCTTTGCAGCTACCTCTGCACCGCCAACCGGGCAAGCATTTACAGGAGCCTTGCCGGACGCAATAGCATCGGCACAGCCATCACAGCCAGGGAAACCGCAGCCGCCGCAGTTTGCGCCGGGCAGCACTTCACGCACGGCATCACGCTGAGGGTTTCCGGGTACCGCGAATACCTTGGAAGCAACCGTCAGCAGGATGCCAAACAAAAGACCCATGCCGCCCAGCGCGAGGGCCGCATACAAAATCTCCACGATGTGTCCTCCTTATTGATTGAGTTCGCAAGATACCCTTACTTAATGAGACCGCCAAAGCCGGAGAAGGCAATCGCCATCAGGCCGGCGGTAATCAGTGCCCCGGGGAAGCCATCCATCCACTTCGGCATGCGGCTGTTTGCCAACCGTTCCCGAATGCCGGAAAAGAGGACAATGGACAGTGTGAAGCCCAAGGCGGCGCAGCAGCCGCTGAGTACGCTCTCCACCAGACCATAGCCGCTGTCGGAGTTCAGTACAGCCACGCCCAGCACGGCGCAGTTGGTGGTAATCAGGGGCAGATAAACGCCCAAGGCCTGATACAGGGAGTAGCTGTACTTCTTCAGTGCCATTTCCACCACCTGCACCAGCACGGCAATGACCAGGATGAAGGCGATGGTGCGCATGTACATCAGATCCAGCGGAACCAGCAGGTAATGCTCCACCAGCCAGGTCATCAGGGAAGACAGGGTCATCACAAAGGTCACGGCCATGCCCATGCCGAAGGCGGTGTCCATTTTCTTAGACACACCCAGGAAGGCGCAAATGCCGAGGAACTTGTTCATGACATAGTTGTTTACCAGAAGAGAGCCGACCAGAATGGTCAAGTAGGTATTCATGCCAGCTTCTCCTTTCCGGCCTTTTTGGCAGCCACAGACTTCTTGATGGAATTAACCAGCACCAGCAGCAGACCCAAGGTAATGAAGCCGCCGGGAACCTTCAGCATGATTTCCATGGGCTGATAAGCCGCAGGCATAATCTGCACACCGAAGATGGTGCCGCTGCCCAGCAGCTCACGAATGCAGCTCAGCAGAGTGATTGCAAAGGTGAAACCAAGACCCATGCCCAAGCCGTCAGCCAGGGAAGCCAGCGGCGGATTCTTGAAGGCAAAGGATTCTGCACGGGCAAAGATGATGCAGTTCACCACGATCAGGGGAATATACACACCCAGCGTCGAGCTCAAGTCCGGCAGGAAGGCCTTCAGCAGCATTTCCACAATGCTCACGAAGGAAGCAATAACCACCACGAAGGCAGGAATACGAATCTTATCGGAAATCACATTGCGAAGCAGGGAAATAAACAGGTTCGAGCACACCAGCACAGCCGTGGTGGCCAAGCCCATGCCAATGCCGCTGGATGCAGCCGTGGTAATGCCCAAGGTGGGGCACATGCCCAGCATCAGCACAAAGGTAGGGTTCTCGGTAATCAGTCCATTCAAGAAGACCTTGAAGAAGCTGTTCTTTTGATCCTTAGCCATGCTTCTTCACCTCCCCAAAAGGTTTCGGCATGGTAAACTTATCAATGGTAGGCGTTACCACGTTCATGAACAGGATAGCGAAGCTGCAGCCTTCCGGATAGGAAGCATAGGCACGAATCACGAACAGCAGAATGCCGCAGCCAACGCCCATGATCAGTTTGCCGATATTGGTAACAGGGCTGGTAGCGTAATCCGTTGCCATAAAGAATGCGCCCAGCATCAGGCCGCCTGCGAAGATCTGATACAGTGCAACTTCTGCCCCATCCTTCAGCAGATAGCAGATAAATACCGTGCCGATGAAGGATACGGGAATGCGCCAGTCAATCACCTTGCGAACCAGCAGATAGATGCCGCCGGCAATGATGGCCAGCTTGCAGGTCTCGCCCAGCACGCCGCCGCAGTTGCCCAGCAGGAGATCCATCAGCTTCAGGTCACCTACCGTGCCGCCGCCCAAGGTCGACAGGGGCGTTGCGCTGGATGTAGCGTCTGCCGCAAACTTCGTTGCAGGGTAGCTTGCCATAATGCTGCTCCAGCTAATGAACAGAATGGCACGGGCAGCCAGGGCAGGGTTCATAAAGTTGCTGCCGATGCCGCCGAAGATCTGCTTCACCAGAATGATGGCCAGCAGGCTGCCGATGACGGCAATCCACACTGGAGCGTCAGCCGGCAGGTTGTACGCCAGCAGAAGACCGGTTACTACAGCACTCCAGTCACCAATGGTAGACTTTTGCTTCGTCAGCTTTTCATAGAGGAACTCGGCAAGGACGGCCGTAATCACGGAAACCGCAATCAGCAATGCCGCATGATAGCCAAAGAGAACGATGCTTGCAATGCCGGCCGGAGCCAGGGCAATGCACACGTCCTGCATAATCCGCCTCGTTGAGGCTTTTGCCCGAAGATGCGGCGAGGAGGATACAGCCAGAGATTTTTGCATAGGTCAACCCTCCTTCTTCGCAGCCGCCTGCTTGCGGCGGGTGGTAATCACTTTTTTCGCCATACGGCAGGACTGGGTCAGGCTGCGCTTGGCGGGGCACACAAAGGTGCAGGCGCCGCACTCGATACAGTTCATCACGCCGTACTGTTCAGCTGCTTCATAATTGCCGTTGCGGATGGCAGCGTCCATACGGGCAGGAGTCAGCTGCATGGGGCAGGCCTGAATGCAGCGGCCGCAGCGGATACAGGCGCTCTCCTGAGGCTCCATGGCTTCTTCTCCGAGGCAAAGGATGCCGGAGCATCCCTTGGTCACAGGAATGTCCGTACGGCAGATGGCCATGCCCATCATGGGACCGCCGTAAATAAACTGCTTTACGTTGGCCTTCATGCCGCCGCAGGCTTCAATCAGGGCTTCCACCGGCGTGCCGACCCGCACAAGGAAGTTGCCGGGGTTGTTCACCAGACCGCCCACCGTCGTCACCCGACGAATCAGGGGCATGCCCTTGCGAATGGCCTGATCAATGGCGTACACCGTGCCCACATTGCAAACCACGCAGCCCACGTCCAGCGGCAGGCCTCCGCAGGGAACCTTCCGCTTGGTGATGGCATAGACCAGCTGCTTTTCACCGCCCTGGGGGTAGCGAACAGGCAGCGCCTTCACGGTAATGCCTTCCACATTGGCAGCAGCAGACTGCAAGGCTGTAATAGCGTCCGGCTTGTTATTTTCAACGCCGATAACAGCTTCCTTCACGTCCAGTGCCAGCATCATCAGGTGAAGACCATCGATGATCTCATCTGCCTTTTCCAGCATCAGGCGATGATCCGCCGTCAGGTAAGGTTCGCACTCAGCACCGTTGATGATCAGCTTTTCGATAGTCTTGCCCGGCGCAGGCGACAGCTTGACAGCCGTAGGGAAGGTAGCTCCGCCCATGCCGACAATGCCGGCATCCCGGACAATCTTCGCCAGCTCTTCCTTGGTCAGGGATTCAGGATGATCGCAGGGTGTAAGCTCCACCCAGGTATCCTGATAGTCATTATCAATGACCACCGCCAGCGATTCACTGCCATTAGCCAGCACGCAGTTCTGCACAGCCACTACCTTACCGGACACAGACGAATGCACCGGTGCGGATACAAATCCCCCGGCTTCACCGATCACCTGGCCAATCTTGACCAAGTCTCCTTTATTGACTGTTGCCTTTGCCGGTGCACCAATATGCTGCGACAGCGGAATGACAACCCGCGGCGGTGCGGCCAGCTCTGCAATGGCGTTTCCGCCGTTGACAGCCTTGCCGTTTTCTCCCTCATGGGGATGGATTCCGCCGGGAAACAGACGCGTTCCAAACACGGACAAAAGTCCCCCTTCCAGCTTGTATGTTAAAATGCCTGATCAACATCAGGAAAATCACACGAGTTTATTATAGCATATTTTCACCCCGTTCGTACAGTGTTTTTTCTTATCTAGTAACTTTTTTCAACCCATTTGCCGTGAAAAGAAATAAGACCGTGTGAATTTTATTTCCCACAGTCTTGCTTCATTTACATGTTTTGCTTAATCTTTTCTCCGTTGTCCAGCATGGTTGCCGCATGGCTTTTCGCGGAATCCAGCGTATCTGTTCCGCCGCCCAGCATCCGGGCAACCTCGTTGATCCGCTCTTCGTGGGACAGCATCCGCACATCGGTGCTTGTCCGACCATCCGCAACGCTTTTCTCTACCAGAAACTGATGATCCGCCATGGCGGCAATTTGAGGAAGATGGGTAACGCAAATCACCTGTCGGCTGCGGGCAATGGCCGCCATTTTTTCTGCCACCACCTGCGCCATACGGCCGCTGATGCCGGTATCAATTTCGTCAAAAACCATGCAGCCCACGCCGCCCTTTTCCGCCTCCAGGGACTTAATGGCCAGCATCAGCCGGGAAAGCTCACCGCCGGAGGCAATCTTCGCCAGCGGCTTCAATGGTTCTCCCGGGTTGGGGGAAATCATGAATTCCACCTGATCATCCCCGTTAGACTGTGGCATCAGCTGCTTTTCTCGCTCCATGAAGGCAACGGAAAAGCGTGTCTTCTCCATACCCAGTTCCTGCAATTGCTGCATCATCCGCTGCTCGAACAAAGCCGCCAAAGCATGCCTGGACGCTGTCAGCTGCCGTGCCAAGGCACGATATTCAGCCAGCAGCCGCTTATGCTCCCGCCCCATTTCCGCCACCTGCTGATCCATGGAAGAAAAGCGGTCAAACTCCTCCTGCATTTCTTCCTGACGGCGAAGCACCGCTTCAATGGTATCGCCATACTTGCGCTCCAGCCGATGAATCAGGTCGAGGCGATTTTCTACCTGGTCCGCCCGATGTGGGTCAAAATCGCTGCTTTCCGTCATGCCGGCCAGATCGTAGCCAATCTCCTGCAATTCATAATAAGCGGCCTCGCACCGAGACGCCAACGATGCGTAGGGCTCCCCGATCTCCGTCAGCCCCTTCAGAGCATCCGTTGCCATTTTCATCCGTGTCAAAAGAGACGCATTGTCTTCACCGGCGGCAACAGCACCGTAGGCTGTCTGAACAGCGGCAATGATTTTCTCCGCATGACGGAAACGATCCCGCTCCCGGGTCAACGCCGCCTCTTCCCCCGGTTTCAGTCCGGCTTTTTTTAGCTCTTCAAGGGACTGCTTCAGCTCGTTCATGCGATAATGCTTCTGCTCATTTTCCCGCACAAGATGGGCATATTGGCGATGATTGGCAAGGAATGCACTTTGGGCATCCGCCACCTGGGATAAAAGCCGCTCATGATGCTCGTCCCCTGCCCTGTCCAGAAAAGCCAAATGCATGGCCGGATCCATCAGAAACTGATGCTCGTGCTGACCGTGCACGTCCATCAAAAGAGCCGCCAGCTCCTTCAAAAAGCTAACCGGCATAGTCACGCCGCAAACCCGGCACAGATTCCTGCCGCTTCGGCTGATTTCCCGGTACAGGGTCAGCACATGACCTTCCGCCTCAAGCTCCTGCTTGCTCAGCATCTCCTGCGCCTGCAGATTATCCGAAATATCAAAGGTTGCCTCCACCCAGGCTTTTTCTTTGCCCGTGCGGATCAGATCCCGATCTGCCCGTCCGCCCAGCACCAGATTCACTGCATCCACCACAATGGATTTGCCGGCGCCAGTTTCGCCTGTCATGACATGGAGACCCTGCTGAAACTCCATGTTCAGCGACGTAATCAGCGCCAGATCATGTATGCTCAGATTCAGGATCATGACAGTCTCCTTTCCGGGGCAATCACTTCATCATTTCATGAATGCGGGATGTTACCAGCGGCACTTCCTCATTGGAGCGGATAATGAGCAGAATGGTGTTGTCCCCTGCCAAGGTGCCGAGCACCTCCGGCCAATGCATGCTGTCCAGTGCTTCTGCCGCCACGTTGGCGCTCCCGGACAGTGTCTTGACCACCACAAGGTTGTTGGCGCTGCTGACAGATAGCACGGATTCTGCCAGCATACGGACAAACCGCTCAGACAGTCCGTTTTCCGCCTTATCGGCCGTAGCATACTTATACGTTCCGGCAGGCGTCAATACTTTCAGGAGCCGCAGCTCCTTAATATCCCGGGAAACGGTAGCCTGAGTGACTCGAATGCCGTGCCGGCGAAGCGCTTCTGCAAGATCTTCTTGAGTTTCAATATCCTGCTTCGCAATAATATCCAAAATGGCAACCTGACGGACTGTCTTCATGTTCGTCCTCCTCATCAAAGTGCGCTTGTACGCATCTGATAAGATTATAGCATAAGTCGAATATTCATGCAAGTATATTCATGCATGCCTGCATTATTTTTTCATGGTCTCGTGGGCTTTTTGCACCAGGTCATGCACCATGTCCGACGTACAAATTTCCTGCTCGGACTTCTTGGACGTGATCATGCCTAGGAATTCGATATTTCCCTCCGGCCCTGTAATGGGCGAGAAATCCAGTGCCTGCACCTGCCAGCCGAAGCTCGGTGCAAAGGACACAATGTCATTCAGCACTTCTTCATGCAGGGATGCTTCACGAACAACACCTTTCTTGCCCACTCGATCCTTGCCTACTTCGAACTGAGGCTTGATCAATGTATAGAAGCAGCCTTCCTCTCCCATAAGGCTTGCCGCCACGGGCAGGATCAGCTTAATGGAAATGAATGATACGTCCATCACCGTAACCGTCGGATGCAGAGGCACCTGCTCAGGTGTCAGGTACCGGGCGTTGGTACGCTCCATCAGCGTTACACGTTCGTCGTTCCGCAACTTCCAGTCAAACTGGCCGTAGCCCACATCAATGGCATAAACGTGCTGTGCACCGTTGCGGAGCAGCACATCCGTGAATCCGCCGGTAGCTGCGCCGATGTCCATGCAGACCTTTCCCTGCACATCGGCATGAAAAGAGGCGATGGCCTTTTCCAGCTTCAGACCGCCCCGGCTTGCATAGGGGTGTGCCGGCCCACGAAGGATCAGCTCATCTTCCGGCTTGACATTCTCGGAGGATTTCAGTACCTTTCGTTCTCCGATATACACCTGTCCCGCCATGATGCAGGCCTGCGCCTTTTCACGGCTTTCGCATAATCCTCTGGCCACCAGCGCCACATCGGCGCGCTGCTTATCACTCATGCTTCTGTCTCTCTTCCAATGTGATGCGAATCCGCTGCGCGATCTGCCGCGGAGTCAGCCCCAAATATTTCAGCAGCTGTTCCCGTCTTCCGTGCTGTACATACATATCCGGGATACCGAAGGACATCATGGGTCCCTGCAATTCCTCGCTGACGCAGAAGGAGGATACCGCACTGCCGAAGCCGCCTGTAAGCACATGTTCTTCCATAGTGATCATCGGTTTTTGTGCCAAGCGGCGGAGCAGTTCTTCATCCATAGGCTTCACCGTGGAGCAGTTAATGACCTCTGCCTCAATGTGATGCTTCATCAGCAAGTCACGCACTTCCAGCGCGCTCTCCACCATGGAACCAACGGCTAGCAGTACGCAGTCCTTTCCCGACTCCATCTGCTCCCATGTGCCAAGGGTAAACTTCGTACAGGGATAGCGTTCGGAAAGATCCACACTTTGCCTGCCGTAGCGAATGGCCAGCGGTGCCTGGAAAGTGCCGGACCAGCGAACCATGCAGCGAAGCTCGCTCAAGTCCCTCGGCGCCAGAATCGTCATTCCCGGTATGGGCAGCAGGCTTGCCATATCATAGACACCGTGATGGGTAGCGCCATCCTCCCCAACCAATCCTGCCCTGTCCAGCAGGAATGTCACCGGCAGATGCTGCATGCATACGTCATGAATCACCTGATCAAAACTGCGCTGGAAGAAAGACGCATACACCGCAAAATAAGGCTTCATGCCCCCGGTCGCCATGCCGGCAGCCATGGTGACTGCGTGCTCCTCCGCAATGCCCACGTCCAGAACACGATTGGGCAAAGTTTCTTCCATGATGCTGAGCCCCGTGCCGGAGGGCATGGCCGCCGTAATGGCCACAATGCGTGGATCTTGTTTGGCCATGTCGGTCAGTTCCGTTGCCATGACCTTGCCGAAAGAAGGAAGGGTTCTGGCTTTCCGCACATCGCCCGTTTCTACATAAAAGGGTGGTGTGCCATGAAAGGCTTCCGGCATTTCCTCTGCCTTGTCATAGCCGTAGCCTTTTTTGGTCAGCACATGAATGACCACCGGCTGATCATAGTCCTTCACAAGCTTCAGGGTGTGCTCCAAGCTTTTCAAATCATGTCCGTCAATGGGGCCGAAATAGTGAAAGCCAAGTGCGCTGAAGAAGCCCTCGTCCACAAAAATGGACTTGATCATATCCTTGGCTCTCTTGGTGATGCGGTAGACCTTCGGCAGCTTTTCCAGGTGCTGCTTCACGTTCTTTTTTGCACTTGTCCAGCCTTTGCTGATGCGGATATCCGTCAAATGCCGGGACAAGGCTCCCACATTCGGCGCAATGGACATTTCATTGTCGTTCAGGATCACGATCAGCCGTGTTTCCGAGTTGCCTGCATCGTTCAGTGCCTCATAGCACAGTCCGCCGGTTAAGGCACCGTCTCCCACAACGGCAATCACATGATGATCCTGCCCCAGAAGATCCCGAGCCCGTGCAAGCCCCAGTGCCGCCGAAATGGCCGTGGAGGCGTGCCCAGTCTCAAATACATCGTATTCGCTTTCATTCCGCTTCGGAAAGCCGCTGAGGCCGCCAAACCCGCGCAGGGTATGGAAAAGATTGTACCGACCCGTCAGCAGCTTGTGGACGTAGCTTTGATGCCCTACATCGAAAACAATCTTATCCCGGGGCGTATCAAAAACGCGATGAAGTGCCATGGTTAATTCCACCACGCCGAGATTGGACGCCAAATGGCCGCCCCTTTTGGAGACGGTATCCACAATCTCTTTGCGGATTTCCTTGGCCAGGATCTCCAGCTCCCCATAGCTCAGGTTCTTTATGTCCTGCGGACTATGAATATCCTCCAGGTGCATAATCAACCTTCTTTCTTCTCGCGATACAAAAATCAGTCCATCTTCTCAAGCTTTTTTCCGATCACAGGCAGGGTAAAGCGCCAGCCCCGCCATGCGAAGAGCATCATCCGCACCTTCATGCACAGCATGGTGATGAACACGGCAATGTAGCAGAGCCAGCACACCAAATGAATCAGAAAACCCATCAGCGGGATGGTTCCAAGCAGGGTTCCGATCAGAAACAGGATCAGTCCGCAGACCAGATGCGCAATCATCAGCCCTGCGCTCTGCCGGGCAAAATGGCGAATGGCATTGCTCTTCTTTTCCGCAAAGCACAGGAACAAGCCGAACAGCCCCATCATGGAGGCAAGCGTACATGTCAGGCGAACGGTGCTGTTGGTGGCAATGACCTGAGGCTCGAACTTGTCCGGCTGATCCAGCCATGCTTCGTCAAACTGAGGCGGCGGATCATCCGGATCCGGTCCGTACAGTTCTTCATACGTGGGTGCACCATTGGGATCGTCATAACCGCTGTTACTGTCATCATACGGCTGAACATCATACCCGCCGTCCAAGTTGCCGTAAGGCTGCTGTCCATAGGCAGGCTCGCCATAGCCATCGTTGTAGGGTGCTCCCTGATCATACCGATAGCCGTAGGAATCATCATACCCGTATGCATCCTGCGTACCATAGGGCTGCTGTCGATCCTCCGGCCTGCGGTAGGCATCATACCGACGATCGTTGTTTTTCACAGTTTGCTTCCTTTCGCACCCTTTGTGCCGCCCAGCTTGACACTGGAGAGAATGTTGGATGTGAACGCATAATTGCACATGTTCTTGTCTTCGTGGGCTCGCAGTGCATACTGAACCATTCGGTCGATCAGCTGCTTATACTTTACGCCCGCATTCTCCCAAAGGTAAAAGGCCAGCGAACCGGGAATGGTGTTGATCTCCGTAATGAACAGCTTCTCACTGGCACGGTCAAACATGTAGTCAATCCGCACCACGCCCTTGCAGTCCAGCATGCGGAAAATTTCGCAGCTCAAGCGTTGAATCTCATCCCGAAGAGAATCCTCGATGGGTGCCGGAAGAAGCCGCTGCAGGCTTGCCATGCCCTTGCTGCCGCCGTTCCGCAGATATTTTTCCGAGAAGTCCAGCATGTTGTCCCCAGCAGACAGCACAGGCATCTCAATGGGGGATGCCTGCACATCATCGTCATAGCCCAGCACGGAGCAGTTAAGCTCCAGCGGCTTATCCAGTCCCTTCTCCACCAAGACCCGGCGATCATAGTCAAAGGCCAGATCCAGTGCGCTGATCAGCCCTTCCCGGTCATCTGCCCGGCTGACGCCGATGGAAGAACCCAGGTTTGCCGGCTTCACGAAAACCGGATATCCCAGTTTTTCCTCCGCATCTGCAAGGATGCTGTCCTTGTCCTTTTCCCACCCGGAACGGGTGTACCAGGTACCGGGCAGCACCGGAAGATCAGCTCCCTTGAAGAACTGCTTCATCATGATCTTATCCATGCCGATGGCGCTGCCTGCCACCCCGGTGGATGTATACGGCAAGTCCGCCAACTCCAGCATGCCCTGCAGTGTACCATCCTCTCCGTGGAGGCCGTGCATCACAATGACGCAAACCTGCAGCCGTGCTGCCAGCACGCGGGTAGGGTGGCCGAACAATCCCTTGCCGGGGCGGTCCGCCATCAGTGCACCGCTGCCTGCCGTCATATCCAAGGAAACCTGCTCCACGCCGGCCATGTCAGGGCTGAAATGCTGAAAGGTTTCAATCTTCCGCAGGGCACTGCCGGTATACCAAACGCCCTTCTCGTCAATATAGACAGGGATAACATCATACTTCTCGGTATCAACAGCATTCATCAGCTGCACAGCGCTGATGATGGCCACCTCACGCTCACAGCTTCTGCTGCCAAAGATTACACCCAACTGCGTCTTGCTCATATTTCCTCCGCTGTCACTGTTCGGAATAATTATCCGGCAAATCATTTTCAAACAATACCACATCGCCGCTTCGTCCCATTTGGTGCAGAAGCGTTGTGGCCTCGTTCAAGTTGCTGACCACATGCAGATTCTCCTCCGGGAAACCCGCTTCCCGAAGACCCTCCACAATAGGCTCGGTATGTTTCTTGCCTACCAGGAAGGCGAGATCCGCTGCTTTTGCCATAAGGCGGCCGAATTCCCGGTTGTATTCTTCTTCCCCTTGTCCCAGTTCCACCATGCCGGGAGTAATAATGATGCGCCGTCCCGGGAAGGCTGCCAGCACCTGCAGAGCTGCTGCGGAGCCTTTGGGATTACTGTTGAAGGCGTCATCAATTACCGTCATGCCTCCCTGCTGCGGCAAGAGCTGTAAGCGATGCTCCACAGGCTGCACTTTGCTGATGCCCCGTGCAATTTGCTTTGCTGTCAGCCCCAAATGGAAGCATACTGTTGCGGCAAGGAGAATATTCTGAATGCCGTGCTCGCCCAATAGTTTGGTTGTGCAGGGAGTTTTGCTGTCCTTCGTGCACAGGAGGAAGCTGCTGCCTGCAGGCGACACAGTGATATTCTCCGCCCACACATCTGCCCGCTGATCCGGCTTTAAGCTGCAAAGGCGTTTTTCCTTCGTCGTACCTTCATACAGTTCGGTGCAGATGGCGCCGTCGTTTTGAAAGAAGCAGCAGCCTTCTTCCGGCACAGCGTCCATCAATTCGTACTTCGTCTTCTTAATGCGGTCAATGGTCTTGAACGTATCCAGGTGCTGGGGTCCTACAGAGGTCAGCACGCCATAGGTCGGGTGCACCAAGCGGCACATTTCCTTGATGTCCCCCACGTGCCGGGCACCCATCTCCGCCACAAAAACCTGATGGGCAGGCTGCAGCTTGGTGCGGATGATCTTGGTAACCCCCATGGGCGTATTAAAGCTGGAAGGAGTCACCAAAGTTTGATACTTCTCGCTCAGCAGCGTGCCAAGGATAAACTTCACGCTGGTTTTGCCATAGCTGCCGGTAATGCCGATTTTAATCAAATCCGGCCGTTCCTTCAGCCTGCGCTGAGCATCCCGAAAATACATTTCACTGATCAGCTTTTCGATGGGCCAGGCGAGGAGTCCGGCAAGAGCCGTCCATACCGGCAGAAGCAAGGGTGCAATCCACAGCCACTGTGCTCCCAAACATGCCGCCATGCCCCAGCTTAGCAGTAGGAACACCACGGCTGCCACGGCATAAAGCCGCTTCACCCGGGGCGTCATGTGCAGAGGCTTCTTTGCCTTCTTGTCCTTCATCATCCGATGGATGCCAAAGCCTGCGGCAACGGTCAGTACCATGTACAGGAGTTTTGCCGTGATGCCGTTGCCCATAGCCATGCCCAGCAATGTCATAAGGCCAGACACAGCCGCAAGCAGTACACCTGGCAGCAAAGCTCGGCGAATGTTTCGCTTCAAGGTGCGGAAGTAGCCGGGAAACTGATAACTCTCCAGCTGAAAATAATGCACCAGACTGCGCATGGAAAGCACCATGCCTGCCGCTATGCCAAGGATCTCAAACCAATCATCAGGTGTCATGCGTCAATCCTCCAGTAAAAAGTGGCGGACAATGGTGCAGAACTTTCCGCACTGCTCCAGATAGGCAAAATGGGTTCCATCTTCCAGCTCCACCAATCCGGCATCCGGGATAAGCTCCTCCATTTTCTTGCCCATCCACAGAGGCGTTGCCGTGTCCTTTGTGCCCCAAAGGAGCAAGGTAGGCTGCTTAATTTCAGGCAGCCGATCCGTTAAATCCAGATTGACCACCTTGACAAAAGTCTTGCGCATCTCTTCATTCAAGGCATTATAGTCTGCCGAGCCGTACTTTTTGCGCAGGGCATCTTCTGCCTTATCCGGCAGTGAACCAAATATTTTCGTTTTTTTCAAGCCTTCGCACAATCCCTTCAGCCGTTGAAACTGTGCGGAGCGCTTCTTGCTTTCCTCACTTTGAGGTGCTCTGATACCGGCAGCTCCGGTCAAAACGAGTTTAGTAAAAGCCGACGGATCTTCGCTGGCCAAGTAAATGGCAACCCGTGCGCCGAAGGAATGGGCAACCGCTGCACAGGGCAGGAAATTCAGTTGCTGAAGCAGCTCCTTCAGGCATGCCGCATATTCCGGGACGCCCCAAGGCTCCGGCGGGCGGCCGCTTGCCCCGTGGCCGGGGAAATCGATGCAGAGCACCTGCATGTCCTGTTGAAGTGCATTTGCTACAGGCTGCATCAATTTGATTTCGCAGCCCCAGCCGTGGAGCAGCACCACCCTTTTCGTTCCCTGTCCGCTCAGTGAATAATGAATCTTAACCCCTGAAGCTGTCGCTTCCATGGTATTCCTCCGACCATTCGAATGATTGAGACGGAATCGGGCGCTTTGCGCTGTCCATCCGCCAAATATAGCGGCACTTTACCGCACTGATCTCCCACCGCTGCTGGATTTCTTCCGGCACGTGGACGATGTTTTCCATCACGCAGCCCAAGCCTTCACAAGTGCGGCGGCTGGGCCAGTTATCCGGATCTGTGGTAATTACCACGCTGCTTTTCCCAGCGCCGATAATCACATCCCGAAGAAGCTCGCAAGCCCGCCTTGCGAAGTGATCTCCCTGAAAGCCCAAGTCCACATGATAGCCAATGTGCCCGAAATAATAGACACACTCGCTTTCACCGAGGCGAAGGTTAATTCGCCCCGCCTCCCGCCTGGTACCATGGGGCACGATCATGTAGTCATAATTCTTGCCAAAGCCCATGGCCTCGTCCGGCGGATACAGGGACAGCGGAATGAGGTCAATGACACCATCCGTCATGCTGGGTTTCAGTCTCTTCCAGAACATCGGCCTCACTTCCCGCCTGCATAGACTCTGCAGAAAATGCAGACGACAAGCCTGATTCCCTGCCACTTTAACTGAATTATTATAGCATGGAAGACTTGATGTGTCAAAACGAACAAAAGGCAATGTCGGAAATCATGCGCTGTATTGCAGCAAACGCATTTTGTAAAAGCTTGACGCACTTTGGAAAACAAGATAGAATAAGTACAGCAAATACGTTATCGAGGTGATCCTATGCATGACGCTACAACGCAGTTCCTTGCTTACCTGGATAAGCGAAATGTCCGCTACACTTTAATGCGTGACGCCGACACCGAGCCCGCTTCCGATGTTGTGAAGGTTGCGTTTTCCGGTGAGCAGGTAGACGTTACCGTTACCTTCTTCTTTGATCATGATAACGAACATGCAAGCTTGCGGGTGTTCAACCTGGTAAAGGTTCCCGCCGGTAAAATTTCCGCCATGCTGACGGCCGTCAATCAAATCAACAATGAGTATCGCTTCGCGAAGTTCTGCCTTGATCCGGATGACAACACCATTCAGGCTGAAATGGACTGCATTTTCCGCCAGCATGACATCGATGAAATCTGCAACGAGGCCATGGTTCGCATTGTGAACATCTGCAATGAAGCCTATCCCGTTTTCATGAAATCGCTTTGGTCGTAATCCTGCATTTTTCTTTTTCTTTCCCGTTGACAAACTTCTTGGGAAAGGCGTATACTTGTGTCATTCCCGATGGATGAAGCGGAACACGTCCCCGGTGCAGCTGTGCAAAGAGAGTGCCTGCCGCAGGCTGAGAGCAGACATCACAAGCAGCCGTTGGATACCATCTGCGGACGTTGGGCGGCTCATGCACGATAGAGCATGAAGAGTGGTTACAAAACAAGCAGGGTGGAACCGCGGATGCACAGACATTCGTCCCCGCAGAAGGGATGGGTGTCTTTTTCTTTTATGAAAAGCACCAAGGCCCAGCTTGTGACGCATACAGGAGGAGGAACATCCAATGAAGGTCATCTACAACGACGGTCATGTGGACGAATGCCCTGCTGACGAAGAGCTGCACGTAATTCGTCACACCGCCGCCCACATTCTTGCCCAGGCTGTGAAGCACCTGTACCCTGACGCTCACTTTGCCTATGGCCCTGCTACGGAGAAGGGCTTCCACTACGACATCGACTTGGGTGATGTGAAGCTTTCCGATGAAGATCTGCCTGCCATTGAAAAAGAAATGCAGGCTATCGTGAAGCAGAACCTGCCCATCAAGCCTTATGCGCTCAGCCGGGAAGAGGCTGTAAAGCTGATGACGGAAAAGGGCGAAATTTACAAGGTGGAGCACATCGCCGACCTGCCGGAAGACGCTGTGCTGACTTTCTATCAGCAGGGCGACTACACCGATATGTGCGTCGGTCCTCATCTGTGCTACACCAAGGCACTGAAGGCTTTTAAGCTGACGGCTCTTTCCGGCGCATATTGGAAGAACGATAAGAACAACAAGATGCTCACCCGCATCAGCGGCATTGCCTTCCGCACCAAGGAAGAGCTGGAAGAGTATCTGAAGATGATGGAAGAAGCTGAGAAGCGGGATCACCGCAAAATCGGCAAGGAAATGGGTCTGTTCATGCTCTGTGATGAAGGCCCCGGTTTCCCCTTCTTCCTGCCTAACGGCATGGCACTGAAGAATGCCCTGATCGACTACTGGCGTGACATTCACACCAAGGCCGGGTATGTGGAGGTTTCCACGCCCCTGATCATGAACCGTCACCTGTGGGAGACCAGCGGTCACTGGGATCACTACAAGGACAACATGTATGCCACCAAGATCGACGGAGAAGACTACTGCATCAAGCCCATGAACTGCCCCGGCGGCGTAATGGTTTACCGCAGCCAGCCCCACAGCTATCGTGAACTGCCCATGCGTGTGGGTGAGCTGGGCATTGTGCACCGTCACGAGCTGAAGGGTGCCCTTCACGGTCTGTTCCGTGTACGCTGCTTCACCCAGGATGATGCCCACATCTTCATGACCCGTGAGCAGATTCCGGAAGAAATCGCCGGCGTTGTGCACCTGATCAATCAGGTATACAGCAAGTTTGGCTTTGATTACTTTGTGGAGCTGTCCACCCGTCCCGAAAACTCCATGGGTTCCGATGAGGATTGGGAAGATGCAACCAATGGCCTGAAGACCGCTCTGGAGCGGCTGGGCATGGACTACATCGTCAATGAGGGGGACGGCGCCTTCTATGGTCCCAAGATCGACTTCCACCTCCGTGACAGTCTGGGACGCACCTGGCAGTGCGGTACCATTCAGCTGGACTTCCAGATGCCGCTGAATTTCGGTCTGGAGTATGTGGCTGAGGATGGCACCCGTAAGCGCCCGATCATGATTCACCGTGTGTGCTTCGGCTCCATCGAGCGGTTTATCGGCATCCTGACCGAGCACTTTGCAGGCAAGTTCCCCACCTGGTTGGCACCTGTGCAGGTAAAGGTTCTGCCCGTGTCTGACAAGAGCATGGACTATGCCAAGGAAGTTTATGAGGCACTTCGTGACCAGAAGGTGCGGGTTGCCTTGGATGACCGGAATGAGAAGATCGGCTACAAGATTCGCTATGCCCGTCAGGTGGATCGTGTGCCTTACATGCTGATCATCGGTGAAAAGGAAATTGCCGACAGAACGGTTTCCGTCCGGGATCGTGACACCGACCAGACGACGGTCATGTCTCTGGATGACTTTGCCGCCAAGGTGAAGGACGAAATCGTTAACCGCAAGTGATCGCAAAATCTAAAATCGTATAAAGCAGCGTGGAGGAAACAGCAGTGCTTCCTCCACGCTTTGTTGTTCATTTCGGTTCTATCTCTTTACCGCACGATGCGAAAACAATAAGGCATTTGCACGTCCGTCTTTTCTGTTTCATCCCAAACATGAGGCACATAGGTCTCCGGTGCGCCAAGCACCACAAAATACAGCAATTCTGTGTTTTCCGGAACTATGTAGACAATGCTCCCTTTTGCGTCGCTGTACATGGGCGAATAATCACGGCTGCCATCCGAAAGGAGCGCAACAACGCCGTACCGCCATCCTGCCGTTCCGTCCCACGCATTGTAGGTACGGACAGCCTCTGTATTGCCGGAAGCATCCGTGATACAAATTCCCGAATCATCCTCCGCCAAGGCAGAACCGGGTTGGATGCCCTCGAAATCGATCTTCAGCACACCATCTTCGGGAATCGCCAGTTTCACTGCTGAGAACCCGTTGGCTTCTGGCGTATTGGCATAGGTAATTTGCTGCCACCCATCCTTTGTTTCACATAGGTCAGCATCATACCGCCCTTGCCAGTCAGCCGCATAGGGTCGAGCAAAGGAAAAGTCGAAGGTGACAGCGTGAGCTGCATAGTCATAAAGTTCCCGGTACAGCTGTTCCAAGTCCCCATTGAGGTTGACACGCAAGTGACAGGCAAGAGCATCTTCATCCGCTCTGCTTGCCTTCCAAATGGTGCTGAGCCAATTCGTACCATAGGTTTCTGCAAAGTAGGTAATCAGCCAGTAATTCTGATACCGTGTCCATTCATTTTCAAAGGAGCGAAAGTAGTTCTTGAACCATGTTTCCATCTCATAGTCCGTAAACTGCTCTTCAGGGTAATCCTGCCACGACTGCCACTGTGCGCTCAGCTCCCAGAACGCATTTCCTAAGCCGTTTTGATAGCTGTATCGAAATCCCCTCGTGTTATTGTCTTTCTGTCCGTCTGCCAGCTGCCTGCAATACACCAGGTACTGAAAGCAGTGCCCCACCTCGTGGGCAATGACCGAGCCCACCGGCTGGCACGTGGAGGGAGATACCCATAGCGCACCGATTTGATTATCGTATCCGGAGCCTGTTGCCACCCAATCCGTGGTATACAGCAGGTACACCTGCAGCTTATAATCATTGATGGTTTGAATATCGTCAAAGCCCAGTGTCTCCGTCTCAGTTGCATAGAAGGTTTCCAGCTTTTCCGCCAGATCCTGCACATCCACCCGAAGGGCTTCCGGCACATTTTCACCATTCGGATCATCACCGAATGCCTGCTCCCAGAAAATAAAGTAGTGTTCCGTTTCCACGCTTCGTGCGAAGGACCAGTGGGAAGATGCATCGTGGTAATCCATATCCGCATTTTCCAGCGGTTGATAGAAGTTTCCTTCCGCACGGCTACTCACTGGAAAGGAATGAACCAGCAGTGTCAGGATCAGCAGAACAAGGAACCATGCTTTTCTTCTCATCGGTCTATGCTCCTAAATCACAAAGGCATTGCAATCATCCGGCAGTGAAGGGCTTCTGCCTGTGATGGGTCATGGGTGACCAGCAGCAATGTTCGTCCGTTGATAGAGATATCAATCAGTTGAAGCATGGCCTTTGCTGTGGCTGCATCAAGTTCCCGCAAAGGCTCGTCCAGCACAAGGGCATCGCTTTCATGAGCAAGGGCACGTGCCAAGGACACACGCCTGCGCATACCGCCGGACAATTCATCCGGGTACAAGCCCCATGCTTCCCGAAGATGGACTTGCTCCAGCCAAATAGCCGGATCATCTTTGGTCACAAGGGCGATGTTTTCCGCCGACGTGTACCAAGGGAGCAGCCGATCTTCCTGAAAGTGACATGACCAGCGCAGGCCGTCCGGCAGGCGAATGCTCCCCTTGTCCGGTTGTTCCAGCCCGCAGATGAGCCGAAGCATCGTCGTCTTGCCGCAGCCGGAGGGGCCGAAAAAGCACACCCGTTCTCCCGCCCCGATGGTCACGGAGGCATTGCGGATCACCTGCTTACCGCTAAAGGATTTCTGCACATCTTCAAGGATGATGGACACGCTTTTCACCTCCCCGAATGATGCAGCGAAGCAGCTTTTCAATGCCCATACTCAGCAAAATGACCACCAGCGTCCACGCCATGAGGGTATCCGTTTCCAGATAAATCTTTGCGCTATAGAGCTGGGTGCCGATAGCATTCTTCGGCGTGCCGATGACTTCCGCCGCAATACTTGCCTTGAAGCACAACCCAACACAAGCCTCACAGGCCGCCAGAAAGGTAGACTTTACAGAAGGTATAATGATTCGCCGAAAGATCTTCCAGCGGCTCCATTGAAAAAGTCTCCCCATTTCCAACAGTTGCGGATCCGTGGCATCAATGCCTTCCTTCACATTGGAGAAGACCACCGGGACAACCATGAGCATTCCCGTGAGAATCGGCACATTGGAGGAGGACAGCCACACCAAGGCAAGAATGATGAAGGAAGCTACCGGGGTTGCCCGAATCACTGCCAGTGCAGGGCGAACCAAGTCATCAACCCATTGCCACAGATGACAAAGCACCGCAAGCATGCAGGCGATGATAATCCCCAGCACATAGGCCATTGCAGCCCGATACAGGCTCATGCCGACACAGCGCCAGAAAGCTGCCTCCGTCACAAAGGCAAACCGCTTCATGACGGAGACAGGAGATGCAATCAGCAATTCCTGGCCGGTGGCCAAGTAGGCAGCCACCCAAACCCCCAGCCAGAAAAGCAGCGGAAACATTTTTCGCAGAATCTTCTGAGTTTTCATAGATCAGGGCATGTAGTAGAAATCATCAGCCGGAAGCGCTCCGCCTACCGACTTGGGATTTGCATTATAAAGGATTTGGAAGAAGGGCTCAATGGCGTTCTTCATCGCTTCCCCGGTGATAAAAACAATGTGGCAGTTAGGAATGGCCTTCGCCGCCGCAGCTGCCTTAGGCATGATGCCCTGTGCCTCCACCATTTGACTGGCTTCCTCCACATTTTCGGTGACGAAGGCAACACTCGCGTCATAGGCTTCCATGAAGGCGGCCACCTTGTCGGGATGCTGCTCGGCAAATTCCTTACGCACAATAACGCAGCCCATGGACATGGTTGCGGATTCGCCCTTCTTCTCGGCAGCTTCGGCAAACAGCTCGGTCACGTCCAGCGCAATGCGGTAATCGCTGTTCTGCATCAGCACACTGGTGACGTTAGGCTCCGGCAACATGGCAATGGTAACCTCTCCGGCTGCAGCCAAGGTAGCCAATTCCGCATGCTCAGCCTTGTACTCCACCGTCACCTGATCCGTTAAGCCATAGGCATCCAAAATGTAATTCAGCACATATTCAGGCGTTGCGCCCTGGCCGGACGCATAAATAGTCTTCCCGGCAAGATCCTCCACGGTATGAATGGTGTCCCCCAGTTCCATGATGGAGAGCACGCCCAGTGTGTTCAGCGCCAGCAGCTGCACATTGCCGTTGGTTTTCTGGTACAGGGTCGCCGCCAGATTGGTCGGAACAGCCGCAATATCCGCCGAGCCGCTGACAATGGCTGCGGTTGCCTCATCCGGTGCGCCTGCCAACGTAAAGGCATAGGTGCCGTCGTTGTCGTTCATCATTTTCACCATGCCGATGCCTGTCGGTCCCTTCAGGGTCACAATGCGAACGGCATCTTCTGCTGTGGCAGAAACAGTCAGTGACACCAGCATCAGCATGGCCAATGCCAGACTTACAAGCTTCTTCATCATGTTCTCTTCTCTCCTTCATCCGTTGTCTTCACGGTTGTTTTTCCTGTCAATGCGCTCTTCACGGTAACGCCCGGGATGTTGCCCAGCTTTCCCGTCATGGCGCCCAGCTGGTCATTGCTGCCTTCCACAATGAGGCCAATGACTCCCATGCCGCTTTGCTGATCCGGCACACCGATGCGTCCCCGAATCAGTGCCCCGTATTGGGACAGGATGTGATTCACCTTTTCCGCTTGGCTTCTCTGCTCCATCACGATACCTACGAATCCCAGCCGAACCTCACTCATCGGCACAGCCTCCTTATGAAAAAAGATAGCAAAGCTAAGCCCTGCTATCCGCAAAATCTATGATACATGGTTCATCCTCCTTTCCCATCTTTGGCCTTGGTTGCCCTCAGCCGTCAATCAGGAAGCATCTGTGTCAGTCCCTCTGCCGCACGTTTCCGCTAGGCTTCGGTCTCCTGACATCTTTATTATAAACGATTTTTTCACAAGTGAAAAGTGTGCAGATTACATTTGTATCATCTGCACACTTTTCATGATAGGTTCTTATTTACTTTGCAAGTTTTTCCTGCATGACTTCCAGTGCCTTTGCCAGCTGAGCATCCGTCAGGTCGCCCAGCTCGTGCATGCCGTTATCGCCCTCGGCAAGCTCCACTTCAACGTCCGGGGTAATACCCAGCTTATGCACAGCGTTGCCATTGGGCGTGAAATACTGGGCAATGGTCATCTGCATGCCTGCGCCGTCACTCAGGGGAATGACACTTTGCACAATGCCCTTGCCGTAGCTGGTGACACCCACCACCGTAGCATCCGCACGGTCTTTCAATGCACCGGTCAGGATTTCCGAGGAGCTGGCACTGTTTTCATTCACCAGAATGACCAGAGGCATATCCACCTTGCCATCCTTGGTGCGATAATATTCCCGGGTGCCGTCCTTGTATTCCAGATAGCACAGGATGCCGCTGTCCAAGAACAGATCGCCGATGGACTGGGCATCGTTCACCCATCCGCCGGGATTATCACGCAGGTCAATGATGAGACCCTTTGCTCCCTGCTCCTGCAGATTGGTCAGCGCGGCAGAGAATTTTTCGGCACAGTCCCCTGCAAATTCGTACAGGTAGATATAGCCGATATCGTCCGTCAGCATCATGGAATCAATTCGATTCACATTGATGGTACGCCGCTCCAGGGTGAAGGTCAGCTCCTCGTCGCCACGGAGGAACACCACATCCACCGTGGTTCCAGGCGTGCCCCGCATGATGTCCACTGCATCCTGCAGATTCGTTGCCGTGACGTACAGATCCTCTACCTTATACAGAATGTCCCCCTTATGGACGCCTGCTTCCTTGGCAGGGCCATTGTCAAACACACGGCTGATGGTGCATATGCCCGTTGCATAAGAGGCAGAAATTTGGATGCCCACGCCGGCATACTCGCCTTCATCATCTTCCCAAAGGGATGCGTAATCTTCCGGTGTGTAGTAGAAGGTATAAGGATCCCCAGTAGCCGCCAACAAGCCGGCTGCAGCACCCTGCAGGAGTTTTTCCTCCTCCACGTCCTCGTAAAAGCCTTCTTCTACGTAGTCCATCATTTGCAGCAGGGTATCAAACTTCTGATAACGCTCGTAGTCTTCCTTAGAGATGGTTACGGTATCGCTGTCACTTTCTGATGTGGCAGTGGTATCAGCATCCCCCGTGTCAATACCCAGCAGCGGCAGATAAGCACAGGAACTCATGATGCACAGTGCCAGCAGCAGGGAAAGAACAAGCAGCAGTTTCTTCTTCATAGCTCAGGTTCCTCCTCGTCTTATTTGGTCAGGAGACGATCTCCGCCGCATTTTTTCAATTCCATCAGCAGTTTGAAGGTAACCGCATCTTCGAAATGCCGCAGATCCAGCCCTGTTTGCCGCTGTACCTTATCCAAGCGATATACCAGCGTATTCCGGTGAATATACAGCTGCCGTGCTGTATCGGAAAGATTCAGATCCTTCTTGAAGAACATCTCGATGGTGTAGAGCATTTCTTCATTAAAGAGACGTGCTGTCTTCCGGTTGAAGAGCAGATTATGATAATAGGCACTGATATCCTGGGGAAGCTCCATCAGGAAGCGCTCAAAAATCAGGCGGCTGTATACATAGATGCTGCTTTCCGGCTGGAAGATGCGCCCCACCTCAATGGCACGCTTGGCTTCCTGGTAGCTGTTGCGGATTTCATCCAAGGTGGTGCGGGTACCGCCAATGCCCACGGTCATCTGGTGCGCCGTTTCCCCCATCAAGGTTTCCTGCAGAGCCTCGGCAAACTGCATCAGCTCATCGGAGGTTTCCACGTCAGTCACATCTTTAATCAACGCCGCCGTGTGCCGATCCATATCGATCAGCACGTCCTTTTCCTGCAAAGGCGTCAGGTCATGGAGGAGCTCAAAGGCGCGCTCCTTTTCCGTCTGCACAATGTGGAACACCATGACGCAGCGCTTCAGATTCTCCGGCAGTTGATGCTCATGGGCTGCCGCTTCCAGCTCAGCTCCTGCCACTTCTCCGCGCAGCATCCGGCGATAAACGTCAAAGCCGCTTTCCGTATGGGTTTCATTGCTGCCCAAACTTGTCAGCAGAGCTTCCGCAAGGGTCAGCACGTCCCTTGCCCCGGGAATTCCCTCGTGGCAGGCCAATACAACCCCCGGCTGCTTCACCGGCAGATACAGCCGTCCGCCAAGGGACTGGCACACGCCGTCCGTCAGGTCGTGCAGAGGCAGCGGTGCTTCACCGGGAATGCCATTTTCCCCATCCTTATCTAAAATGGCTACCGGGATACTCAACCGTCCCAGTACCTTTTCCATTTGATCCATCAGCTGCTTATCTACCAAAAAGATCGCTCCTTCCGTCAGCCTCAGTAAAAAAATAGGCTGATGCCATTATAGCACAGCCTATGGGTTCATGGAAAGAGAAAACCGGCCGAAAATGCGACTTTTTTGTAAACTTTCCACAAAAATCGATGGATCAGTGCCAAGTGACAACCCTGGCATTGGGCAGCATGGTCTTCAGTTCTGCTTTGGGATTGACCAAAACCGGGGAGAAAACGAGGCTCAGCATGGGAATATCACTCTTTGAATCCCCATAAGCGCAGGACTTTTCCGGCAGCAGCACCAAGTGCTTGGCCGCCAGATAAGCCGCAATGCGCAAAGGCTTTTGCAGTTCCTTGCAATTCTCCCCAACCAGACCGTTAAAGCACCCCTGTTCATCCATGCCGCAGGTTGTGGCAATGACCCCGTCTGCCGGCAAAAATTCCGGCAGCACGTCCATATAAACAGACGGTGATGCCGACACCACCAGCACATAATAGCCGGCTTCCTTCAAGCGGCGCATTTCTTCAACAGCCTCTGCGTAAAGCCGTTTACTGAGACAATCACGCCAGAAGCTGCGTGCCAGATCATCAATCTCCGCCTGCTTCACGCCTGTCAAAAAGGAAAGAGTCTGCGCCTTGGCATGGCTCACTTTTTCCGGGCAGCGCTTTTGCTGCAGAAAGCCGTGCATGGCCTTGAATAATTGATACCAAGGTGCCTTGCCCCTGCGGATGCAGTACAGCAGAAAAGGAACAATGGAATCCCCGCGAGCCAGTGTATTGTCAAAGTCGAAAAGGGCAAAGGGTAACGCTTGCAACAGTCATCGCTCACTTTCCTGTCACAGGGGACAATCTTCGTTCAAAAGCCGATGGGTATAATGACGATCCCCGTGCTTCATTTCCGCCATCAGCTGTCCCGTGCCCAGCAGCTTGTACTTGTAAGTTGTCAGCCCTTCAGGACCCATGGGGCCACGGGCGTGAATCTTCCCCGTAGCAATGCCCACCTCTGCCCCGAAGCCGTACACAAAGCCGTCCGCAAAGCGGGTGGATACATTCCGATACACGCCGGCACTGTCCACACGGGTAAGGAACTGAGCTGCCGCCTCGTCATCCGCTGTCACAATGCAGTCCGTATGATGGGAACCGTAGCGATTGATATGTTCAATCGCCTGTTCCAGAGAATCCACTACACGAATGGAGAGGATACGATCCAGATATTCGGTTCGCCAATCTTCCTCGGTGGCAGGTTCGCAATCAATGATGGCCTGCACTGATGCATCACCTTTCAGGCGGATATCAGCAGCCTTCATCGCTTCCGCCACCCTAGGCAAATAAGCAGACGCAATCTCCCGGTGCACAAGCAAAGTTTCCATGGCATTGCACACGGCCACGTTCTGCGCCTTGCTGTCTACCGCAATGTTCACTGCCATATCCAAATCCGCTGCCTGATCCACGTAGACGTGGCAGATCCCGTCAGCATGCCCCAGCACAGGGATGCGGCTGTTGTCCATAATGTAGCGCACAAAAGCGTTGCTGCCTCGGGGAATAATCAGGTCAATGAGGGTATCCTCCTTGAGCATGGCAGCCACATCTTCCCGGCTCTCCATCAGCTGGGCGAAGTTTTCCGGCAAACCGGCTTGCTTCGCCGCCCGACGGAGGCTGTTGCACAAAGCATGGTTGGTTTCCAGTGCTTCACGGCCGCCCTTCAGCAGCACAGCATTGCCGCTCTTCAAGGCAAGGGAAGCAATCTGCACCAGCGCATCCGGACGGCTTTCGAAGATTACGCCGATCACGCCAATGGGGCACGTCACCCGATACAGCTTGAGTCCTTCCGTGATTTCCCGTGCAAGGGTAGTCTGTCCGATCGGATCGGGAAGCTCTGCCAACGCCTTCAGCCCATCCGTTACCTGCCGGAGTTTCTCCTTGCCGAAGCAAAGTCTGCCCACCAGCGGTGCAGCCAGACCTTCCTGCTTTGCTCTGGCTACATCGTTTTCATTTGCGGCAAATATGGCTGCCTGATCTTCCGCAAGGCAGTCCGCCATAGTAAGCAAGGCTTCATTCCGCTTTTCGCAGGAAACTGCTGCCAGCGTCCATGCTGCTTCCCGTGCCTGACCGGCCATTTGATGGAGATCCATACTCATCATCCCCTCCAGCATTCAATGGCACAAGTATACCATATCGCCCCGCAAATGCAAGAAACGAAAATGAAAAAGCAGCCGAAAAACATCATGCTCGGCTGCGTCAAAATCTTTACTGAACGTTAGCGCCATAGATGAAGCAGAACACCACCACGGCGCACAGGAAGACCAGCAGAACATCCAGCACCCACACAGGAATGTTCAGCTTGTCATAAAGGTTGGTAATCCAGTTGTGAGGAACCGGATCCTTTTTCGGATTTTTTTCTTCCATGTCTACCCTCCAAAACAGACCTGCCGCCGAAAAAGCGACAGGTCTGTTGATGTGAATCATTACTTGCGGGTCATGTACTTCCGCATGTCCAGGATGCAGGCAATCAGGATAACTGCACCCTTGATGATGTAGGTGATGTTGCCGGAGATGCCCAGGAAGGTCATGCCGGAGATAATCAGCTGCATCATGAACACACCCAGCAGAACACCGCTGATTTTACCGGTGCCGCCTACGAAGGACACGCCGCCGATAACCACGGCAGAGATGGCGTCAGCTTCATAGTTCAGGCCCAAGGTAGCGGTAGAAGAGCCCAAACGAGCAGCTTCCACAAAGCCGGTGTAGCCGTACAGAGCGCCGGCCAGCATGAACACGCCGATGATGGTTGCCATAACGTTCACACCGGAAACACGAGCAGCTTCCTCGTTGGAACCTACGGCGAACATGTTCTTGCCGAAGGTGGTCTTGTTCCATACCACCCACATGATGGCGGTCACAATGATGGCCAACAGCACATACATGGGCACGGAAGTGGTACCAATCTTGAGGATGGACTTGGTCACAAAGTCGGTGGTGTAGCTGGGATCCAGGCTGGAAATCTGCTTGGAGTTGGACAGGGTCAGATAAGCACCGTAGGTGATCATCTGCATGGCCAAGGTGATGATGTAAGGATGCAGCTTCCACTTAGCCATAACGAAACCGTTGATGAAGCCAACACAAGAACCGATCAGCATCACCAGCAGGATGACCAGTGCCACATTCTGCGGAACGCCGTCCACGATGAAGCGGCCATTGGCGCCTGCCTTCTGCAGCAGGATAGCCGCCACGAAAGCGGTCAAGCCGGCCACACGGCCGCCGGTCAAGTCAGTACCGGCCAGCACGATACAGCCTGCAACGCCAAGTGCCATGGGCAAACGTACGGCCGTCAGGGAAATAATATTCACCAACGAAGGCACGCCGAAGAACTGGGGGCGCTGAATCTGTACATACACAGCCAGCAGCAGAATGATGATGATCATGGCGTGATCCAGCACCCAATTGATCACAAAGCTGCGCTTATCCTTTGCGGACAGTGCGTTAAAGGAATTCATTTTCCCGGGCATTTCAGTCGCCCTCCTTATACATATTTTGCAGCAAGGGTCATAATTTCTTCCTGAGAGGTATGGTCGGCATCCACTTCGCCGGCCACACGACCGCCGGACATGACAACGATCCTGTTGCACACGCCCAGCAGCTCGGGCATTTCGGAAGAAACCATGATAACTGCCTTGCCCTGCTTTGCGAGGTTCTGGATCAGCTGATAAATCTCGTACTTAGCGCCCACGTCAATACCGCGGGTAGGCTCGTCAAGCAGCAGCACATCAGGCTCGGTCAAGATCCAGCGTCCGAAGATGACCTTCTGCTGGTTGCCGCCGGACAGGGTGTTGATCTTCGTCTGCTGGGTAGGCGTCTTGATGCTCATGGCCTTGATCATGCTATCCGTAGCAGCAGCCATTTTCTTGTCATTCAGGAACGGACCGTTCTTGTACTTCCGCAGGCTTGCAACGACCGTGTTGGTGCGGATATCAAGGATACCAAGAATACCCGTCGCACGGCGTTCCTCCGTCACCAATGCAAAACCATTCTTAATGGCTTCGCGAGGGGTCTTGTTGGCAACCAGCTTGCCGGACTTGTAGATCTTGCCGTACTTTCTCGTTGCGCTGCCGAAGATGCACTCCAGCAGAGAGGTACGGCCGGAGCTGTCCAAGCCCGCCACGCCGACAATTTCACCCTTGCGGACATTGATGCTGGCATCCCGCAGGTTGGAATACATACCGGACAAGCCCTGCACATCCAGAATGTTCTCTTCCCCCACCACGTTGTCCTTGGGCGGGAAACGGTTCGTCAGCGGACGACCCACCATCAGGCGGATGATCTCATCCATGGTCAGGCCATTGGCCGGCTTGGTCGCCACCCATTGGCCGTCACGCATGATGGTTACTTCATCGGAAATGCGGAGAATTTCTTCCATCTTATGAGAGATGTACACGATGCCGCATCCACGATCTCTGAGCATGTTGATGATGCGGAACAGGTGTTCAACCTCTGTCTCCGTCAAGGAGGAAGTGGGCTCGTCAAAAACAATGACCTTTGAATTAAAGGAAACAGCCTTGGCGATTTCCACCATCTGGCGCTGAGAAACCGTTAGATTGTTCAGGATGACTTTAGGATTTACGTTGATGCCGAGATCATCAAAAACTTTCTTGGTATCATTGTAGGACTGCTTATCCGAAACAAAAGGAAGTCCCTTGACCACCTTCGGATAGCGTCCCAACCAGATGTTGTCCATAACAGAGCGCTTCCGTGCCTGGTTCAGCTCCTGATGAACCATGGCCACGCCATTGTCCAATGCTTCTCTGGAGGTCTTGAAGTTAACTTCTTTACCATCCAAATAAATATGTCCGGCGTCCTTGTGATAAATGCCGAAAAGACATTTCATCAGCGTGGACTTGCCTGCACCGTTCTCGCCCATGAGGGCATGAACCGTACCAGCTTTCACACATAGCTGAGCGTTATCCAAGGCTTTCACGCCGGGGAAACTTTTGCAGATACCCTCCATCTGAAGAAGTACCTTGCCCTCAGCAGGTTGCTCCTCCTTATGAAGCAGCACTTTTTCACCCATACTGCGCTTCTCCTTTCCGGCAGAAAGCCCTTTTTAGCAACGCTGGGGCTCTGCCTTTCAAATGAAACGGCGGAGGGACTCAGAGTACTGAGACCCTCCGCACTGAGTCATTCGAAATTCAAACTTCAGAATTACTCGCCGGTGTACACAGAGTACGGAATGTTAACGGTCCAGCCATCAACGATCTCGTAGTTCTCATTCAAGCCTTCGAACTTGTCCTTGCCGTTCACCAGGTTAGCGGTGATGGTAGCCACAGCGTCAGCCATGCCTTCAGCATCCTGCTTGATGGTACCGGTCATCTGCTTGTTGGCGATCAGTTCCTTAGCAGCATCGGTAGCGTCAACACCGAACACGGGGATCACGGTGCAGCCTTCGCCGCCGGGCAGGTTGTAGCCAGCATTGACCAGAGCGTTCACAGAGCCCAGAGCCATGTCGTCGTTGTTGCAGATGATCAGCTCGACCATGTTGCCATTAGCCTCATTGTACTGAGACAGGATGGTCTGCATGTAGTCGAAGGAAGCGGTGTTGGACCAAGTGCCGTTCAGGTCAACCAGGTACTTGTTAGCATTGCTTGCGTCATAGAACTCCAGAGCGGGCTTGCCAGCGGCAGTCAGCACTTCGTCAGCGCACTCAACGCCGTACTTGGTACGAGCGATAGCTTCCTGGTTTGCTTCGTCACCCTTGAACATAACATAGGAGATCTTGCCGTCCTTGTTCAGGTCCAGTTCGTCGAAGTGCTCCAGCACATATTCGCCGATCATCTTGCCCTGCATCTTGCCGGCCTGGGTGAAGTCGGTGCCAACGAAAGCGCTCTTCTCATAGCCCTTGAACAGAGCAGCGGCTTCGTCGTTGTCGGTGGAAACAGCACGATTGAAGAACACAGCAGGGATGTCCTTTTCCTTGATGGCGTTCATCAGGGTTTCGGCGGTGCCGATGGAGCCGGACTCAACCAGGTTCACAACGATGGCATTTGCGCCGGTTACCAGAGCGGTGTTGATGTCGTCGGTCTGGGTCTGCTGGTTGGCGTTGGAGTCCTTGTCAACCACGTTCAGACCCTTCTCAGCCATTGCAGCGTCCAGAGCGGTACGCACGCTGGTGAGGTAAACGTCACCAAAGGTATACCAGGAAACATAGGTTTCGCCCTCGGCGAATGCTGCACTGCCAACCATGGTGAGTGCCATTGCCGCTGCCAGGATACCAGCCACGAGCTTTTTCATAGGGAAACACCTCTTTCTTTATTTCAACGAACTTCCGTTCGTTGATTAACACGTACAGCGACGACAAACACAATCTGATACCTTTGAAGTACCCCCTTCTGCTTCCTTTGCAGTCGTCTTTTTTCGTCACGGTTGTCTTTTATCGTCATGCCTATTATAGTCTCTTCATCCTGCAATGTCAACCTTTTTTTGTATTAAATTTCTGGATACATACCAAATGATACAAAACGTCTTGTCGGACAACGTTCAAAAAGGAAGCATGTTCCAATTCGGCGTTTTCCGTTGTGCTGCAAGGGATTTCCGTGAAAATGCTTACACTGTTTTCTGCAGGCTTCTCTCTCCCGGCAAGCCTTCCAGACGCTGAATTATTACAAAACCATGACGTATATTGTTACAAAAAAATATCATAATGTTTTTGAAATCGTTATCATTTTCCGGGAAGAAAAAACGCATCTTCTGCGTTATAATGGGTGCAAGTCCCAATACGAAGCGGAGGGTCAAGCAGTGCAGCAAGCTCAAGCCTGTGAGCGGAACGACGGCGCGTACTTCGAGGAGATCTACGAGAAGTACGCCACGGATGTGCTGCGGGTCTGCTACTTCTATCTCGGCGACCGTCAAAAGGCAGAGGACGTGTGTCAGGATGTTTTTGTCCGGCTGATAACCACGACACCGGATTTGCAGGAAGGCCGCGAAAAAGCCTGGCTGCTGAAGGTGGCGCTGAACCGCTGCAAGGACATCTGGCGCGGCTCCTGGCTGAAACGTGTGGTTCTCGGTTCCCCTGCCTTTGACCTGATCCCTGCCCCGGATGAGATTGATAAGCTGACTGAGCAGCATGAACTGATGTCAGCCGTCAATCAGCTGCCGCCTACTTTTAAGGAAGTTATCCTGCTGCACTATTACCAGGGCTACGGTATCACGGAAATCGCCGAGATGATGCATCTGCCCGAAGGCACCATCTCCAGTCGTTTATCCCGCGGACGCAAAAGATTAGAAACCATTTTGAAAGGAGGCGACGCCCGGTGAAAAACATCGAACGTTTGCCAGAAGCCGCCGAGCGTGGTCTTGCCGGATTGAATGCCGGCGCAAATCTCAAGTATCGCATTATTCATGAGGCCGCCAAGAAGGAAGAAGCGCCCGCCCGTCCCCGGCGTGCCTGGGTACCGGCGCTGTGCTGTGCCCTGGTGCTGGTTCTGTGCGGAGTATTCATTCCCAGTGCCGTTTCCCGTCGGCAGAGTAATTTGCTGATTGTCAGCCAGCCTGCCGGTGAGGCAACGGATGCGCCTGTGCTGAGCGCACAGAATTCCGGCATTGCCGGCGGCAATTTGGCCACAGGCGTCAGCGTTCCTTCTTACACCAGCATCTGGGAAACCAGCCAGAGCGGTACTTTCCCGCTGATTGGTCTGAACGGAGCTTACTACCGGATGCTGACCGCCCCCTCTTCCGTCAGCGACAGTCAGCTGGGTGCAAGCCTTGGCACGGTAGCAGAGTATACCACCGAGCCGGCACTGTCCGACAGCAACATCATCCTCAGCAACTGCAGCGAATCCGGCACGAAAGTGTATGAAATCAGCGGCATGATCGGCACACTGGTGGCTGCCAAGGTAAGCGGTGTGACCCGGCTTTTCCAGCGGGTCAGCTTCAACGGCACAGCGCTGAAGAGCGGCGAAACCCTCAGCGACACGCTGCAGATTGCAGGTCACGTGACCGCTATGGAGCTGAGCGATGTAGGCACCATTACGGATGGGGATACGATTGCTTCCCTGCTGACCACGCTATTCAGTAGCGCATCCTATAAGTCCAGTGGCTCGGTCAGCGGCAGTCAATCCCTGCTGTTCACGCTGGATAACGGATTCACCGTGCAGCTGGCTGTGAAGGATGACCGGTTCAGTGCCTGCGGCACCTGGGATTGCCCGGAATTTTTCGAAGCTTTTGCTGCAGCAGTGCAGTAAGGCAATGAATCCAAGACTTTTCGGAGAAGATGTTTCAGTATCTTCTCCGTTTTTGTATACTGCCTTAATGTTCTTCAACGATCTTTTGATTCACAGCATGGGTCAGCCGAAAATCTCTCTCGGAATAATCACGGTTTGGGTCACCGTGCAAGTCGTTGCTATGGATAAAGAAAATTATAGACGGTGTCGCTATAATTTTCCAAATATTATCTGTGCCATAGTGATTCTTCAATACGGAAGATGCAATCTTCTTCTTTACCTCCAGCGACACGGAAGGATCCTGAAGCTGCTGGTAGTATGGCTGATCGCAGATGAGTCCATACTCATACATTTTTGTTACCATCTGAATCCCCATATCATCCGGAATCATTGCGTTGTTGCCACGTACAGATAACGGAGCAACGTTCACATACCTTCCGCCGTCCATCGTTTCGACGATCGAGAGGCCATGATCCATCTGATAGGTTCCCATCCAGTAGTCATACAGGATCAAATTGTCCGAGACCGCTCTCCCCTCTGCCATTGCCTCCCAATAGTTTTGTCCGTTCCAGACAGGCTTTGCATATTCCGCCATGACATATCCTTTACCGTATTCCTCGGAATAGGCATGGTACCCGAGTTCACCCTTATGCTGGGTTTCGTCCAGAAATGTCAGCATTGCACCGCCCTGCAGCCGACCCAGAACCTTGCCGCCCGGTGCTTTACGGAAATTCACTTGATTGTGGACAATCTGAATCTGATCGGAAAGCGTAACTTCCTTCCCCTCATAGTACGCAAGGATTTCATTCAGTTCTGCCATGCCGTCCTCAGCAGCGTTGGCATACACGCCCGTCAATGGGCAAAGCATGACCACCAGCAAAAGAATCGCTGTAATCTTTTTCATAACGATGCACCTCCCCTGCCATCATAACACATTGATATGAAATAAGCTACTTCATTTGAAAGGCTTTGCACAACAATGTTTCGTACTTACTTCCCATTTATTTTGAAATTCACAAAAAGTTCATCCGCATTTGCTATGAACAAGCTTGACAATCGGTCGTAATCCGTATATGATGTGACTGAAAGTCTTAATCCGGTCACAGCGATTGGAGGTTCATGATGAGCTATATCACTTTTGATCAGGTATGCAAGGATTATCCCACCGGAGATACGGTGGTTCATGCGGCTGATCACGTATCCTTCGGCATTGAAAAGGGTGAGTTCTGCGTGGTGCTGGGTCCCAGCGGTGCAGGCAAAACCACGGTGCTGAACCTGCTCGGCGGCATGGACAAAGCCACCAGCGGACATATTTTAGTCGGTGATAAAGAGATCACCGGCATGCGTTCCAACCAGCTGACGGAATATCGCCGGCTGGATGTGGGCTTTGTGTTTCAGTTTTACAACCTGATGCCGAACCTGACCGCACTGGAGAACGTAGAACTTGCCCAGCAGGTATGTCCCCGGGCGCTGAATCCCCGGGAAGTGCTGGAAAAAGTGGGGCTGAAAGATCGAATGAACAACTTCCCGGCTCAACTTTCCGGCGGCGAGCAGCAGCGTGTATCCATTGCCCGGGCACTGTGCAAGAATCCTGCACTGCTGCTGTGTGATGAGCCCACCGGCGCCTTGGACAGCAAAACCGGCGAGCAGGTGCTGGATCTGCTCACCAAGCTTTGCCAGGACTACAGCACCACCGTGGTGATTATCACCCACAATGCCAGCATCGCTCCTCTGGGCAACCGAGTCATCCGCATCCGCAACGGTGCAGTGCAGTCCGTTGAGATCAATGAGCATCCTGCTAAGGTGGAGGATATTACATGGTAAAAGAACAATCAGCGGAGCGCAGACACCGCAGTATGCTGCACCGCAAACTGCTGCGTGACATAAAGCAAAACGCCATGCAGTTCTTGGCGATTGTGCTGCTCTGCGCCCTGGGTACATGGGTATTCAGCGGACTGGACGCCACCTGGCGGATGCTGGATCTCTCCGCTGAAACCTACTTTGATGAATGCAATCTGGCAGACTTATGGGTGAAGTCTTCAGGCTTCAGCAAGCAGGATTTATCCCGGCTGAAGAATCTGGCAGGCGTCAGCAGCATTCAGGCCCGTTCCACCTTGGAATACGACGCTCCGGATTTGGGCAGCGATGTTTCCCTGAACGTCCACGCCTATGACGGTGAAATGGTGCTGAACACACCCATCATTCGGGAAGGTTCTGCCCTGCGCGCCACAGACCTGAAAGGCTGCCTGATTGAGGAGCAGTTCGCCCAAGCCCACGACCTGCACGTAGGCGACTCCATCACCCTGTCCTACAGCTCGGTGAGCAAGAACTTCATCATCCGCGGCATTGTCATGAGTGCCGAGTACATCGTGACCACCAAGGACGTAACGGCAGACCCCGAACATTACGGTTTCGCTCTGATTTCTGCTCAGGCCGTGCCGGAAATGCCGCTGAACGATGTGCTGGTGCAGCTGGCCGACGATGCGGATGCAGATACGGTCATTGCTGAGATTCAGGATCTTCTGCCCACCGCGTTGGTGCTGACCCAGCAGACCCACTCCTCGACCATGATGGCTCGGAACTACACCAGCATGTTCCAGAATCTAAGCTACGTTTTCCCTGTGCTGGCCTTCGCCGTGGCAGCCATGATCGTGGTCAGCACCCTGACGAGAATGATCGAGAATCAGCGCATTCAAATGGGCACCCTGAAGGCGCTGGGTTATCGGGATCATCAAATCCGTGCCCACTACCTGTGCTATGCCCTGTATCCTTCTTTGGTAGGTTCCCTGGCCGGGGTCTTTATCGGTCAGTACACCCTGCCGGATGTTATTTGGGGCATTGTCAGTCACAATTCCCGCTACGCATATCAGCTTCGTGCCCCGATCTCCTGGCTTACCTGGGGCATGATGGCGCTCAGCATTGGCCTGAGCGTGATCATCTGCCTCCATGCCTACAACAAAGCAGCCCGTGAAACGACAGCCAACCTGCTGCGTCCCAAGCCGCCGAAATCCGGCAGCCGGATTCTGCTGGAGCGGATTCCTGCCCTGTGGCGGCATTTCTCCTTCAATGCCAAGATGATCGTCCGCAATCTGATGCGCAACAAGGGCCGCACCCTGATGGCACTGGTGGGCATTATCTGCTGCAACATGCTGATCATCTGTACCTTTGGCCTGCTGGATTCCTTCGACTACTTCATCGGTCAATACTACACCAATACCCTGCAGTATGATGTACGTGTTGACCTGGACACAACCCAATCCGGCACCCTGGAGAGTTATCAGGCAAGACTCAAGCAGGGAACCGAAAAAATTGACGGCATTATGGAGCAGAGCATCAGCCTGCGCTTCGGCGGTCAAAGCCGAGCTATGCTGCTGACCGTCATGCCGGATGATCAAACCTCCCTGCATCTGGGCACCGGCGGCACCCTGCTGACCATGCCCACGGAAGGCGTCATTATCAGTGCCAAGCAGTGCCAGGTTATGGGGATTTCCGTAGGTGACACGGTGGATTTGATCCTTGCCGGTGATGAAGATGCCCTGCATCTGAAAGTCATCGGTACTGCAGATACCAACATCGGACAAGGTGTCTTCATGGGCAAGACCGCATGGGAAAAGCTGCGGAAGGGCAGCTTCACCGTCACCTCCCTATTGCTCACAAACCCCACGGACGACTGCATTTATCGCCTGAACGAGATGGATGAAGTTACTGCTCTCAAGTATCCTACAGAGCAATTTAAGCAAACCATGACCATCATGGATTCCACCTCCGTGGCCTTCAGCATTCTGTCCGGTGCTGCCTTGGGGCTGGCCTTCGTGATCTGCTACAACATGGGTCTGATGAACTTCACGGAGCGCACCAGAGATTACGCCACCCTGAAGGTGCTGGGCTATCACCAGAAAGAAATCCGCAAGCTGATGCTGCATGAAAACGACATTACGGCCTTGCTTGGTGTCATTCTGGGTATTCCTCCGGGAATCATTCTGGTGGACGTGATTCTGAAATCCTGCGAATATGATTCCATGGTTTTCGCCTCCAACATCACCATTCAGTCCATCGCCTTGGCAAGCCTAATTACCTTCGTATTCACCTGGTTGATTGAATGGTTCCTGACCCGAAAGGTTCGCTCCATCGACATGGTGGAGGCCCTCAAGAGCGTCGAGTAAAACCAACCGAAGTCGGAATTGCAAAATCATGAACAAACCGAAGTACAGAAAGGAAGTTGAACCCCTCATGAAACGAATTGCCGCCCTTGTGCTTGCATTTGCCCTGCTGCTTGCTACGCCTGCCTTAGCCGATATGGATCTGACCGGCTATTCCATCGCCAACGGCAATGTAAGCGCCGTCAACTACGTGGACATTGTCGCCCCCTATTCCGGCACGCTGGCCTCCTTTGATTTGGAAGCCGGCGATACGGTGACCGAAGGGGATACCCTGTTCACCATGCTGACCAATACCCTGTATGCCAGTGAGGATGCCACCGTTGCCACCGTCTTTGCCGAACCCGGAGACGATGCACAGACCGTTGCCTCCCGCTACGGCGCCGTTATCGCCCTGGAAGGCACGGTAACCCAGCGGATCAATGCCTCTACCTCCGGCGCATACAACGAGGAAAAGAACCGTACCATTCACATTGGCGAAACGCTGTACTTCAAGTCCAACAACAATAAGGAAGGCGAAGGCACGGTTGTGGCTGTCAGCGGCACCAGCTATGTGGTGGATATCACCCAAGGCAGCTTTGACAGCAACGCCACCATGACCCTGTACCGTGATGACAGCTACAACAACAAGGATTGTGTGGGCAAGGGCGTTGTGGTTCGCCGGGATCCCATTTTGCTTGCCGGCAGCGGTCGTGTGGATCAAGTGCTGGTGAATGCAGGCGACAAGGTTACCCGTGGTCAAGCCCTGATGACCTTCATGTCCCAGGATGCGGATGTCGGTGCCTCCCCCATCGTTACTGCACCCAAGAGCGGTGTAGTAGCCTCCGTGGCCGTTTCCCCCTGCCAGCAGGTATGGAAGGGCGAATTGCTGGCACGAATCTACCTGACCGATGAGCTGGAAATTGTTGCTCAGGTGGATGAAATGGACATGGGTGCCGTACGGGTCGGCAGCAGTGTGCCCTGCACCCTGGATACCGATGAATCCGTGGTCTTCTATGGCACGGTCACGGAGATTTCTTCCCTGGGTGTGACTCGGCAGAATGCGGCCTACTACGCCGTACATGTAGCAATCGACCAGTCTGCTTCTCTGGGTGCCAGCGCATCCATCTACCTGACAAAGAAGTGAGGAAGTGCCATGGCCACCGCTTTTCGTGACACAGAAAAAGAAGTGATCATCGGCAAGCTGCGGCAATCCGCATGGAACCATGCCTGTGCGGAAGGCATGCGGAAAACCACGGTGGAGATGCTGGCTGAAGAAGCCGGCATCTCCAAGGGTGCTTTTTATCACTTCTATGCCAGCAAAGAATTGCTGTTTCTCGACATGCTGGAAACCTGGCAGCAGAAAGCATACGCTGCCGCAGCCAAGGTACTGGAAGACAATAAGGATCTTCCGGCACCGGCTCGGGCATCTTTGGCCTTTCGGGAAGCCTTCCGCTTCATTGTTGCTCAGCCCATCGGCCGCTTTCTGGCGGAAGAGATACCCATCATGCTCAGGCGCATCCCTGAAGATGTGCTGGACGAACATTATCACAGCCAGGAGGAATTCATCATCAACATCATCCGGCAGGTGGGCGTGGTGCTGACTGTGCCGGATCATACGGCAGCGGCTGTGGTGGTGATCCTGATGCTTTCCCTGACCAATGCCGACCAGGTAGGCGAACATTACCAGGCAGGCATTGACGCCCTGGTAGACAGTGCCTGCAAGCAGCTGATTCAGGAATAAGGCTTCCAGAAACAAATATCCCCTCCGAAGGGAGAATCCTTCGAAGGGGATATTTTTATGTGCTTCGGCTTAACCGATGATCTCGCCCTTAGCGTTGAACACGGGCAGCTTCTCCAGATACTGAATGTCTTCCCGATCTTGGGCATCGCCCTCGGCCAAGATCGCCATCCGGCCTGCAATGATGCCGCCAGCCTGCTTCACCAGTTCTTCAATGGCACGGAGGGACTCGCCGGTGGAAATCACGTCATCCACAATCAGAATCCGCTTGCCCTTCATCATCTCGGCATCTGCTCCGTCCAGATACAGGGTCTGCTCCGCAGCGGTGGTGATGGAATGCACCTTCACACTGAAAATGTTCTGCATGTACAGCTTCGGTGCCTTCCGAGCCAGGAACCACTTGCTGTCCCCTGCCTGACGAGCCATTTCATAGGCAAGCGGAATCCCCTTGGACTCGGCCGTGATCATGTAGTCATATTCCGGTGCCTTCTTCAGCAGCTCCGTAGCACAGGCAACCGTCAATTCCACATCGCCAAAGATTACGAAAGCGCCAATGTACAGATCGTCCGTTACCCGGCAAATCGGCAGATACCGTTCGCAGCCTGCAATGGTCATCTTATGTGTCAACATCATGTATCCCTCTATTTCAGTTTCATGGGGTGACCCACTTTTTACGCTTTATTATAGCGCAGCAAGGACTGCTTGTCAACGAACAAATCCTGATAAAAAGTCAGAAACATTCGTAATCTTGTCTCAATCGATGGCCAGTGCCCCCTGCTTCACCATGCGTTCCAGGGCGGTTTTCAGGGCAATACGGCCATGGCTATAGGTCAGGCCGCCCTGCATATACGCCGTGAAAGGTGCACGCATGGGCGCATCGGCACTAAGCTCCACGGAAGCACCGGCCACAAAGGTGCCGGCTGCCATGACCACCTGGTCCCGGTAGCCGGGCATATCCCAGGGCTCCGGCAGAGCCATGCTGTCCACGGGAGAAGCCATTTGGATCCCCTGACAGAAAGCTACCAGCCGTTCCGGCGTTTCCATTTGAATGGCCTGGATAATGTCCGCACGAGGTTCATCAGCAGGAGGGGTAGTGGTCATGCCCAATTCTTCGAACACTCTGGCAGCAAGGCAAGCCGTTTTGATCGCTTGGGCAACGGTGTGAGGTGCCATGAACAATCCCTGATAAAAGGGCTGATAGCTGCCTGCGTACGAGCCTACCTCCAAGCCAATGCCCGGAGCCGTCAGCCGATACGCAATGCGCTCAATGGCGTCCTTTCGTCCTGCCACATAGCCGCCGGTAGGCGCAAGGCCGCCGCCGGGATTCTTAATCAAGCTGCCCACGCACACATCGGCGCCGTAGTGGGTCGGCTCCTTTTCGCACACAAACTCGCCATAGCAGTTGTCCACCATGAGCCGAACGCCGGGGTGCTTTTCGTGGAGCATCGCCGCCAAGGGAGCAAATTTTTCCGGCATCAGGGAAGGACGCCAAGCATATCCGCGGCTGCGCTGGGCAATCACCAGCGTTGTTTTGGGGGTGATGGCACGTTCCACCGCATCCAGATCAATTTCCCCGGCATCCGTCAATTCCACCTGATCATAAACAACGCCCATTTCCTTCAGGGAACCTACCGGCGCAGTGCCTTCCCCCATGCCGATAATGTCTTCCAGTGTGTCATAGGGCTTGCCGGTAGCACTGAGCACATGATCCCCCGGCAGCAGCAGGCCGAACAGGCACAGGGAAATAGCGTGGGTCCCGCTGGCAATCTGAGGACGAACAATGGCTGCCTCCGTGCCAAACAGGTCAGCAAAGACCTTTTCCAGCGTATCCCGTCCCACGTCATCGTAGCCGTAGCCGGTAGTGGGTGCAAAGTGGCGATAGGCAATTTCATGGGTGCGGAAGGCATCCAGCACCCGCCTTGTGCCAATCTCCTCCATATGGTCAATCCGTGCAAATACGTCCTTCAGCCCTGCTTCAGCGTGGGTGATTCTTTCTTCAATCGTCATGATTCTCTGCTCCTTGCGTATACCAGTTTGCTAATTGCTCATAAGTGTCCGTGCTTAGGCTGTCTACCCAGCACACGTCTTCCTCACGGCGCATCCAAGTCAGCTGACGCTTGGCATAGTGCCGGGTGTTTTGCTTCAGGGCAGCAACCGCCTCTTCCATGGAGACGTCGCCCCGCAGCGCCGGAATCAGTTCCTTGTAGCCAATGGCCTTCATGGCCTGAGCATCCGCCGGAACCCCTGCATCCAGCAGCCCTTTGATTTCATCCGGCAAGCCCTGTTCCATCATGGCATCCACACGCCGTTCGATGCGTTCATATAAAAGACTCCGCTCCATGGTCAGAGTAGCCACACGGTAGCGGAACCTTGCCGCTTCTTCCATTTGCGGCTGCTTGGAAAAAGGCACGCCTGTCAGCTGATAAACCTCCAGTGCCCGAATCACACGGCGTACATCGTTCACCGGCAGGCGTTCTGCCGTGTCCGGATCCACCATGGCCAGCCTGTGATGTAGATCCTCTCTGCCTCCCGGCGCATCCGCTTCCTGCTGGAGGGCTTCCCGCAAGGCATCATCCGCCGCCACCTTTCCCATGCTCATGGGATGGCGCAGGGCACGAAGATACAGCCCGGTACCGCCAACAAAAAGAGGCTGTCTGCCGCGCCGGAGGATTTCCTGCGCTACGGCTTCTGCCGCCTGCTGGTACTGGGCAACGCTGTAGTTTTCCCTCGGATCGGCCACATCCAGCATATGATGGGGAATGCCGTCCATCTCCTCAAGCGTGGGCTTGGCCGTACCGATGTCCATGCCCCGATAAATCTGCATGGAATCCATGCAGATGATTTCACACTGAAAGGCTTTGGCCAGGTGAATGGACAGGGATGTTTTGCCGCTGGCTGTGGGACCGGTCAGCACCCAGCAGCAATCTCGTTGATCCGTCAATGCAGTCCCTCCCTACTGGATGCGCTTGAACCGCTTATCCAGTTCTCGATGGCTGATGGCCACCACCAGCGGCCGTCCATGGGGACAGGTGGGCGTGACCTGCTGATCAATCATGCGGCTGACCAGGTCTCGAATTTCATCCTCGCTCAGGGGATCGCCGCCCTTCACCGCCTTCTTGCAGGCAAGCTGAAGAATGGAAGCACGGCGCTTGTCCATGTTGATCTGCCCCCGTTCGCTTTGCAGCTGATCCAGAATGTCCCGGATGAAGTCCGCCGCCTGAGGCTGACCGAGAATCATGGGCAAGGAGCGCACGGAAATTTCCTGATCCCCGAAGGATTCCACGGAAAGACCGATGCTCTCCAGCACGGCTTTGTTATCCTCCAGCAATTCCTGTTCCCTGCGAGATACATGCAGCACCAAGGGCACCAGCAACTCCTGCCCTGCCTCATGCTGGTCATATGCCTTGGACAGCTTATCAAACAGCAGCCGTTCATGCACGGCATGCTGGTCAATCATCAGCAGATGATCCTCATACTCCACAAGGATAAAAGTGTTGAATACCACGCCAAGCAGCTTCATAGGCTTAGGCGCATCCGGCAAAAAGCTTTCTACCTGCTCGCCATCCATAGGTGTCTGCACAGCCGTTTCCGGCACGGAGGAAAGGGGCGGAGGCAAGGTTTCCTCCTCCAAATACCGCTGCACAGTGGCTGCCGGGCTCCGCATAACAGGAATAGTCGGAATCGGAGCACGCTGCATAACAGGTACTGCTGCCGGTGCAGGGTTTGACTCCACTGCGGTCATGGGCGGCACTGTCTGGCTCTTCACCATCAGCGGTTGGGTTTGTGACACATTGGGCACTGTCTTCGTTACCTGCACCGGCAGTTGGGGGCGTTCTTCCTCCGTCAGCAGCATAGGAGTGGGACGTTCCAAGGCATCCCGATCCGTAATGCTGTCCCGGATAATGTTCTCCACGGCCTGCGCCACGGCAGCCTCATTTTGAAAGCGTACTTCCAGCTTGTTGGGATGCACGTTTACATCCACCTGCTCATAGGGCATGGTCAGGTGAATCACACAGGTGGGATACTTGCCGATCATGACCCGTTCCCGCACGCCGCTCTCCACGGCAGAGGAAAGCAGGCCGCTCCGCATGTACCGCCCGTTAATGAAGAAGGATTCGTGACTGCGGTTGCTCCGGGCACCTTCCCCAATGCCTACATAGCCGTCTACCACCACGCCGCCTTCGCAGCCGTGTACCCGGCGCATGGTGCGCTTCATTTCCGTACCGTAAATGCTGAACACGGCGGATTCCAGCTGTCCGTCTCCGGCAGAATGATACAGGGTCTTTCCCTGGCTGACGTAGCGGAAGGAAACATCCGGCCTAGAAAGGATCAGGCGCATCATCAAATCGGAAACAAGCCCGGCTTCCGTTACCGGCTTCTTCAGGAATTTCAGCCGAACAGGTGTGTTGTAGAACAATTCCCGCACCACAAAGGTAGTGCCTTCCGGGCAGGCGGTTTCCTCCATGGAGATAATTTGTCCGCCCTCGTTCTGCACCTTGATGCCGGTATCATCTGCGTGTGTGCGTGTTGTGCAGGTCACCTTGCCCACCGCCGCAATGGACGCCAATGCTTCTCCCCGGAAGCCCAGCGTCTGGATGGCATTCAAATCATCGGAGGCGGTGATTTTGCTGGTGGCATGCCGCTCAAAGGCCATGCGGATCTCGCCTTGCCGAATGCCGCTGCCGTTATCCGTAACACGGAAATAGGTAATGCCTCCGTCACGGATTTCCACCGTTACCGCCGTTGCTCCGGCGTCCAGGCTGTTTTCTACCAATTCCTTGATGGCGGCAGAGGGACGCTCCACCACCTCGCCGGCGGCAATTTTCCCGATGACCTCCTGGGTTAATAAACGAATGGCACCTGCCATAATACACCTCCCCTCAGCACGGAAATCAGAGCTTCCGTGCCATTTCCCGCAGCAGGAACAGCTTGTTAATGGCGTCCATGGGGGTCAGTGCCATGACGTCAATATTTTGCAGCTCATTGATAATTTCGGTTTTGGCAAACTCGAACATGTCCACCTGTTCGTTTTCCCGTTTCACTTCTTCGCCCAGAATGTTCTGGCCGATGGTGTTCTGGTTAATGTCACTGACCTCCAGCCTTGCCTGAATCTCATGGGCACGCACCAGCACCGGATGGGGAACCCCTGCCAGTCGAGCCACATGAATGCCGAAAGACTTGTCAGCGCCTCCGCGGACAATCTTCCGCAGGAAGATCACGTCTTCTCCGTGCTCCTTAACGGAAATGCAGTAATTCTGTACCCCGTCAATGTGACCTTCCAGCTCCGACAGTTCATGATAGTGAGTTGCGAACAGGGTCTTTGCCCCCACCTTCTGCTTGTCGCACAGATATTCCACTACCGCCCAGGCAATGGACAGGCCGTCAAAGGTGGAGGTTCCCCGGCCGATTTCGTCCAGAATCACCAGAGATTTGGCCGTAGCATTGCGGAGGATATAGGCGGTCTCCGACATTTCCACCATGAAGGTACTTTGTCCGCTGGCCAAATCATCGGATGCCCCAACCCGGGTAAAGATCCGATCCACAATGGGGATCCGCGCTTCCTTGGCCGGTACAAAGGAGCCGATGTGCGCCATAAGGGTGATCAGCGCCACCTGGCGCATGTAGGTACTTTTGCCTGCCATGTTGGGGCCGGTGATGATCAGCATCCGCTGCGCCTGCTGATCCATGTGGGTATCATTGGGGACGAACCCATCCTGCATGGTCTGCTCCACCACGGGATGACGCCCCTCCACAATGTCCAGACTGCCGTCATCGGTGATCTCCGGCCGAACGTAATGATTGCTGACTGCCAGCTTGGCCAGCGCCAGAATGGCATCCAAGGTTTTCAGCGCCATGGCCGTTTGCTGAATCCGCCCGATCTGGGCAGAAATCTGCTCCCGAATCTCGTTAAACAGCTGAAGTTCCAGCCGAACGGACTGCTCCTGTGCGCCGACAATCTTCTGTTCAATCTCTTTCAGCTCCGGCGTCATGTACCGTTCGCAGTTGGCCAGGGTTTGCTTCCGCTGATACCGATCCGGCACCAGCTCATAATAGGAGCGAGTCACCTCAATGTAGTACCCGAAGACCTTGTTGTACTGGATGCGCAGGTTCTTGATGCCGGTCTGTTCCCGCTCCCGCTGCTCCAGTTCCAGAATCCATTGCTTACCGTTGGTAGAGGCCAGCCGGTAATCATCCAGCACGGAGGAATAGCCGTCGGCAATAATGCCGCCTTCGGTAATCAGGATGGGCGCATCCGGATGGATGGCTCGTGCAAGCAGGGAAGTCAAATCCTCCAAGGGATCCAGATGATCCCGAATCTCCCGCACGGCTGCGCTTTCTGACTTTTCCAGAAGGCCTCGAATCCCCGGTACCTTTTGCAGGGAAGCGCACAGTGCCAGACAATCTCGGGCATTCATGCTCTTGTAAGCCACCTTGCTCAGCAGCCGTTCCACGTCATAGACTCCCTGCAGTTCCTCAGCAAGGGTCATGGTCAGCACATGCTGATGGGTGAATTCCTCCACTGCATCCAGCCGGCGGTTGATGGCTGTTTTGTTCACAAGGGGCTGCTCAATCCAGCTTCTCAGCAGCCGTCCGCCCATGGCGGTGGATGTTTTGTCCATCAGCCACAGGAGAGATCCTTTCTTGGAACGGTTTCGGAGGCTTTCCGTCAGTTCCAGATTGCGCCGGGTGTTCCGATCCAGCAGCATGGTTTCCGTGCCCTGATAAATCCGCAGGGTGGTGATGTGCTCCAGCGCATTTTTCTGTGTGTCGCTCAGGTAATGCATCAGTGCCCCTGCCGCACAGGCACCGGCACGGTATTCCTCCGTCAGCCCCAGAGGAGACAGATCCTGCAATGCAAAATGCTTGCACAGGGCTTCCGACGCATTCTGGTACTGGAAGCTGCTGCCGCTCTCCTCTGAGGTGGAAACTTCCTCCCGCATGTGACAGGCGTGGAGCTTCACCATGTCGGAGGTAATGATTTCGATGGGGCTGATTCGTGCCACCTCGTCCGCCATCGTTTGCTCCGCATGCTCCACCTCGTGGACAAAAAACTCGCCCGTAGACACATCCGCAAAGGCCAGTCCCGCCTTGTCCCCGGTGAAGTAAATGGACAGCAAAAAGTTATTCGCCCGCTCATCCAGCATAGCCGGATCATTCACCGTACCGGGGGTAATGATGCGGATCACGTCCCGCTGCACCAGTCCCTTGGCCAGTGCTGGATCCTCCAGCTGCTCGCAGATAGCGACCTTGTACCCTTTTTCGATCAGCTTTTCCACGTAGGTATTGGCTGCGTGGTAAGGGATGCCGCACATGGGGGCACGTTCTTCCAGGCCGCAATCCTTGCCGGTAAGGGTCAGCTCCAGCTCGTGGGACACCAGTTTGGCATCGTCAAAAAACATCTCATAGAAATCGCCCAGCCGGAAGAACAGAATGCAGTCCTTATACTTGGCCTTCATGTTCAAATATTGCTGCATCATGGGCGTTACGTTGGCCATGGAAGTTCCTCCTTGCGTGCTTTCCCTATTTCAACAATGTCTTCCGTGCTCCATCAATGGCCGCAGCCGCATCCGCCGCAGCTGGAGCAGGAGCCTGTGCAGCCGCCGGTTTCTTCCCCGGTCTCCCCGGTGATGATCAGGCGAAGCAAGCGATTCACATTCTCCATCATCTGGCTGAATTCCGCCCGGGATTCCTGCAGTTCCTTCACGAGAGGGACTTCATTCATATGCTTTTCAGCTGCTTCCATGGCTTCCCCTGCTTCCGCCAAGGTGTTCTTATCCACGTTTGCTTCCGTCAGGATCTTCTCCACCTGCTGCCGCTTTTCAATAACTTCCGCAATGGCCTTGCTGGCCTCAGGGTCAACGGTCACCTGCATCTCAGCCTTGTGCATCCGCTGATAAACATCGCTGTTCAAAATCGCTTCGCCCAGCTTCTGGGCCTGTTCCAATACCTGCTGCATGGTGTTCTCTCCTTTATGCATCGGTCAACCGTTGACCGATGAGTGTATTGTTTTTAATCTCCGTAATCTGCACAGGGATAATCTGTCCCACGTCTTCGCCGCTGCCTTCCAGGGTCACGGACAGGCCGTGTCTCCCCTTGCCGGATACGGCGGTTTCGCTTCGGCGGCTCAGTCCCTCCACCAACACCTCTTCCCGGGTATTGAGGAACCGTTCCATGGCATGGCGCTGATGGGCTTCCTGCAGGGCAATCAGCCGCTGAATCCGCTCGGAAGCCACCTCCGGTGGGATCTGGCAGTCCATCTTAGCCGCCCGGGTGCCGGAGCGGGGAGAATACACGAACGTGAAAGCAGAATCATACTCCACCTGCTCCACCAGAGACAGCGTGTCCTGAAACTGCTCCTCCGTTTCCCCGGGGAATGCCACAATAATGTCCGTGGTAATGCCAATGCCGGGCACGGTGGCGCGCAGCTTGTTCAGCCGATCCAGATAATGCGCACGGTCGTAGTGCCGGTTCATTTGCTTCAGGATTTCATCATTGCCGGACTGCACCGGCAGATGGAATTGCGGCAGCACGTGCTTGCAGGAGCCCATGGCCTCGATCAGTTCGTCCGACAGATCCTTGGGATGGGAAGTCATGAATCGAATCCGCTCAATCCCCATGTCATCCAGCCGGTGCAGAAGCTTGGCGAAGGTTGCTCCTTCTTCCAGTCCCTTGCCGTAGGAATTGACATTCTGCCCCAGGAGCATGATTTCCTTCACGCCGCCTTTTTGCAGCGCTTCCGCTTCCCGCAGGATGGCATCCATATCCCGGCTCCGCTCCCGTCCCCGTACGTAAGGCACGACGCAGTAGGAGCAGAAATTATCGCATCCGTACATGATGGTGATGTAGGCCGCATCCTGACGAAGGCGCTGCACCGGCATATCCTCCGGCACCACGTCCTTCTGATCCACCTCCACCACCGCATGATCCTCCGTCAATGCCCGGTAGAGCATTTCCGGCATGCGGTACAGGTTAGCGGTACCGAAGGCTAGGTCAATAAAGCGGTACTGCTTCAGAATCTTTTCTGCCATGCCGGGCTGCTGCACCATGCAGCCGCATACGGCAATCTTCAACCGCGGATTTTTCTTCTGCACCTGCCGCAGCCAATTCACATTGCCCAGTGCCCGGCGCTCTGCGTTGTCACGAACGCAGCAGGTGTTGAAGATCACAAAATCCGCTTCTTCCCGGTCGGCAGCTTCTTCCATGCCCATTTCCTTCAGCATACCGGCCATGTATTCGCTGTCGTGGGCATTCATTTGGCAGCCGTAGGTCACCACATGAAAGGTGCGGGGCCGATCCGGCAAATGGCGAACCTGCTCCATATACAGCCGCTGTTCTTCCATTTGCTCCCCGCTGACTGTCTGCGCCTTGCGGTCAGTCATGTTTTTCCTCCTTGATCTGCTTTCGTCCACTGCCTTGGCAATGGGTGCAGGTTTCTGTCCATTCATCCCGAAGGGTGCGGCGCTGCCGCTTCCTTGTCAATTCCATCAGACCCAGAGAGGTGAAGCCGTGCACCACCACCTTCACCCGATCCTTCAGGCAGGCCTGCTTCAGAGCTTCCTCCACCATGGGACGGGATTCCGGCTGCATGTCAATCAGGTCAATGATCACAATGCCTCCCAGATTCCGCAGCCGCATTTGCCGCGCCGCTTCCTCGCAGGCTTGTATATTTACCTTGCGGATATTTTCCTCTGCCATTTTTGCACCGGTGGCACGGGCACTGTTAACGTCAATCACGGTCATGGCTTCGCATTCGTCAATAACCAAATTGCCGCCGCAAGGCAAGGGCACCAGCCGCCCCAGTGCCTGATCGCGCTGCTGCAGCAGGTGATCCTTATCCATGGGATCATCCTCCGTCCACACCACCGGGTATGTTCCGTCAAGCCGGTGCCGGATGCGTTCATCGTTGGTCACAATCACGTCAATGCCTCTTGGCGCATAGTCCCGCAGGACAGCATCCAGCAGGGAAACTTCCTCATGGATCACCGAAGGAGCCGGAGCGGTAGCAGCTTTCTTCGTGATATTCTGCCACTTTTCCCACAACATTTCCGTTTCCTCAGCCAATAAGGTTTCGGAAGCTTCAGCGGCTGACGTGCGCATGACCAAGCCAAATCGGTCGCCGGCCAAGGCACTCCCCAGCTGTTTCAGGATTTCCCGCTTTTCGCCATCGATCTTGGCAGAGACACCAATGTAGCGATCGCAGGGCATAAGGATCACATACTGTCCGCACAGGGTCACATCCCGGGACAGAAAAGCCCCCTTCTGTTCGTGAGCTTCCCGCTTCACCTGCACCAGCACCCGGTCGCCGCATTGGAGTCCCTCATGGCGGAAGGTTTGGCTCTTTTCCTTCAAGGGAAGGAAGCCGTTCTTCTTCTGCCCGATGTTGACAAAGGCTGCATCCATGCCGGGCACAATCCGCTCTACCTTGCCCAGATAAATAGTTTCCGCATCATGGTTTGCCTGATCATCCCTCAGGTATTCCACCAAGCGGCCATCTTCCGCCACTGCAATTTCCGGCATATTGCCGGCTTTGATCCGCACTTCACGCATTACAGTGTCTCCAGAGGAACCAGGTGTCCCTCCTCGTCTTCACCAAGCAATCCTTCCCGGGTCAGGGTCACCCGGGGTACAGGGCAGGATGCAAAGTCGCACAGGGTGGAAAGCAGCATGTCCGGCTTACAAGTATCTGTAGCCGACAGGGCAAGCACCGCCTGCAAGTGACCGTTCTTGCAGGAAAGCTCATCAATCATGGGACGGATATCCGTTTCCTTCATGCCGCTTTTCGTTTTCTTCATGGTCATGATGCTTTCCTGAGCCAGATAAGACGGCAGACATGCCGCCCAGCGTTCTGCTGCTGTCTTGTCATCCGGAAGAATGTCATATCGGGCTGCCTTCACCATGGACATCAGTGCCGGATGTTTGTCCTCCAGCACCTTCGCTTCCGAAAGCTGCATTTCCGGCGGCAATGCCTGATTCATTGCGGTAAGGAAAGCTTCCGGTGTTACCTCTTCATACAGGGTAACCTCCATCAATTCCCGCTTGCCGATTGCTCCCACAGACAAAGGAGATGCAAAGGTGAGCAGAATGTGAGGATTAAAGCCGTTGCTGTAACTGACCGGAAGACCGGAACGCCGAAGTGCTCGCTGCATGGCACGCATGATATCCAAGTGTCCCACATGCCGGAGGCGTTGGCTCTTTTCAAACACAGCCATGATCCGCAAAGGAACACACCCCCTTGTACCGCTGAATACCGCAGCCATTGCAGCCTTTGCGGCAGTCTTTGGTCGTTTCAGCCCGCTCCGCCTTTTCCTTCTCATGCCACAGGAACTGCTTCGTCACTCCAGCATCGATGAAATCCCAAGGCAGGATTTCTTCTTTGCTGCGGCGGCGATAGGCATAGAACTCTGGATCCACATGACATTCGTCGAAGGCTTCCATCCACTTGTCAAACTTGAACTGCTCGCTCCATCCATCCAGAATGCAGCCCTTTTCGAAAGCCTTCAGCAGCACGTCACACATGTGCCGATCCCCCCGGGCAAAGCAAGCTTCCAGATAACTCAGTTCAGGCTCATGCCAGTTAAAGTTAACACCTTTGATGCCGTGAAGCACCGTGCGCAGGTAAGCCTGCTTGTCCTTAATCTGCTGCTGAGTGTCCTGCGGTTCCCACTGGAAAGGGGTAAAAGGCTTGGGCACAAAGCTGGAAGCACTGCAGGTGACACGCAGTCCCTTCGCCCGCTGATTTTTCGGTACTGCAAAGTAGGCACTGACACATTTTTGCGCCAGATCACCGATGCCGTCCAAATCCTCCGTTGTTTCCGTGGGCAAGCCAATCATGAAATACAGCTTCACCGAGTTCCATCCGCCGTGGAAGGCATCGTTCACCTTCTCCATCAAATCAGCTTCACTGACGCCCTTATTGATCACATCCCGAAGCCGCTGAGTGCCGGCTTCAGGGGCGAAGGTCAGGCTGGATTTATGCACCTTCTGGGTTTCCTCCAGGGATTCCTTCAGCACGCTGTCAATGCGCAGCGAAGGCAAGCTGACGGAAACATGCTTCTTTTCAAATGCCTTCATCAGCTCCCGAATCAATTCAGCCAGACAGGTATAGTCGCCGCTGGACAGGCTGGACAGGCTGATTTCTTCGTAGCCGGTGGTATTTTCAAGACTGAGTCCCAATTCCAGCAATCTTTCCAGACTCCGCTCACGCACAGGCCGATACAGCATGCCTGCCTCGCAAAAGCGGCATCCTCTGGTGCATCCCCGCATGATCTCCAGCATAATGCGATCATGGATAATCTCCGTGTAAGGCACAGGAATATCCTTGGGGTAATAGGCAGTGTTCAGATCCACCACAATCCGCTTCTGCACCTTGGCAGGAGCTTCCGGGCAATTCGGCGTGAAGGAGGCAATGGTGCCATCTTCGTGGTAGGTCACATCATACAAGGAAGGCACGTACACACCCTGCAGCTTTGCCAGCTGCTTCAAGCAGCTCTCCCGGGGTTCCCTGGACTTGCGCCACGCCGCAATGATGTCGCACAATTCCAGCATGACTTCTTCCCCGTCGCCGATCATGAAGGCATCAATAACCCCTGCAAGGGGCTCCGGATTGAAGGCGCAGGGCCCCCCCGCCACAATAATGGGATCCTCCCGGCGGCGTTCACTGCTTCGGAGGGGAATGCCGGACAAATGCAGCATAGCAAGGATGTTGGTGTAGCTCATTTCATATTGCAGGGTAAAGCCCACAACATCAAAGGCACTCACCGGATGTCTGCTTTCCAGTGAGAAAAGCGGTACCTGTTCCTGCTCCATCAGTTCCATCATGTCAACCCAGGGCATGCAGACCCGTTCGCAGAGCATCTTTTCCCGTTGATTGATCAATCCATAGAGGATCTTCATGCCCAAGTGGGACATAGCTACCTCATAGGTATCCGGAAAGCAGAAAGCGAAGGTAAGCTCCATGCTGTCGAAATCCTTATGCACGGCGTTCATCTCGCCGCCGGTGTATCTGGATGGCTTCTGCACCTTTTCCAGCATCTGCTCAATCTTATTCTCGTCCAAAAAAGCAGCTCCCTTCCATGGTCATGCTCATGTAATGTATCATTTTTCAAGGTTTGGGTCAACCTTTTTCGTCCTCGAAGCCCTGACCTTTTAACGTAAAAATCAGCGGAGCTGCGTTCCTTGGAAGCAGGCATCCGCCGATGGATCAATTGCCAAGACTGACAGGAGAACCTTCCAAAGCCGATTGCACCGTTTTCAGTGCCTTGGTCATGGCACTGATTTGATCGCTGTCCATGCCGTCTGGTGCAAGGGAATTGCTGGGCAACACCCGATAATGGTACTGTCCCTCCTGCTTATAGCGCCAAATATAGGTGGGCACGCCGGTAACCTGCCGGATGTTCAGGCTGCCGTCCGCATCCAAGCCGATTTTCACCTTCAGCAGTAAGCCTGCCACGTTAGCATTCTTCCGGGAATCTCCCAGCAGCATACCCAAGGAGTAGGCACACAGCACCTGACGGCCGTCCGATGTGCTCAGCCACTCCACTGTCTGCACCGTCTCCGACCCGGCGCCGATAATCATGTCAGCACCGCTGTCCGCAATGGTTTGGGCGGTAGCCTTTTGATCCTTGGTCACAGCCGTTTTGCCGTCCGAGCCCCAGTTCAGAGACACAATCACCGCCTGCGCCCCCTGCTGTTTGGCTCGGCTGATGTCGGAAGCAATCTTCTCCGTATCCACCAAAGGAATCAAGTCGGCAGCGGACTCGTTCTTGATTTTCTTTTTTCCCGTGTTGGTCAAGGCACTGGTGTAGTGGAGCAGTGCCACCTTCATGCCCCCGAGGGTCAGGGTGGTAACATTGGCAGCATCCTCCGCCGACGTATAGGCACCGATGACCGCCAGTCCCTTTCCCTGCAGGGCATTGATGGTGGACGTAACCCCGGCAGACCCTTGGTCAAACACTTCCGGGAAGCCCAAGGCAACTCCGTTCACACCGGATCCGGTCAGCATGGGAACAATCTGCTCCGGTGCCACCGTATCAGAAACCTTGGCACTGGGCACAATCAGATTTTCCAGGGTCACCATGGTGAAATCCGACTGCATAGAGGACGCCAGCAGGGTGAAAATATCCGTGAAATCATAATCCTTGGCAGCACTGTAGTAGGCCGACTTTCGCACCCCGGACTGCACCATGACGCTGCCCCCGAAGCACAGTGTAGCCTCATAGGTTGGGGCGGCAGTCGTCACCGCTTCCGCCGTCTTTGGGGCAAGGGTAGGTGCTGCCGTTGCTGCTGCCGTCGTAGGCTCCGCCGTCGCCTGTGCCTGAATGGGAATATCGTTCTTTTCCAGCTTCGGCAGGTCGGAGAGTTTCAGTGCGCTCAGCATCTCTCCGGCATCAACGTTCAGCTCCGTCTCTCCCTGCAGTCTGGGTAATACAAAAGCCAGTGCACCGGCAACGCATAAGGTGATCGCCAGCATCAAAATCGTACCGAAAGATATCCCCCGGTGTTTCTTCTTCCGCATAGCGTTCACCTCCTTCAGCGTGCAGCATCATCCGTTAAAACACTTGTGAGAGAATGGCTGCCGCCAGCACGGAAAAGATCATCAATCCGGCCAGCGTCAGGCTGACAATGCGGATCACCGTCTTCTTTCGCTCCGCCTTATTCTTCATCTTGGACAAGAGGATCAGCTCCTTTGTTCTTCATCGTTTTGCCCGTTTTCGCCTTGGAAGGCCACGTTCAGCCGAGTCACGCGCCGCTTGTCCATGGCCACGACCTCGCAGTGAAGCTGATCCGCATCGAAGGTATCCCCTACCTTGGGGATACGTCCAAGCACCTCAGCCGCAAAGCCGCCCACCGTGTCGGCTTCGTAGTCGTCCTTGATGTGGAAATTCTCCAGCAGATCGCTGAGCTGCATGGAGCCATCCACGCTGAAGGAACCGTCAGGCTGGGCAACCATATCCTCGCTGACGTCATCGTGCTCATCGTAGATCTCGCCAACCAGCTCTTCCAGCACGTCTTCCATGGTCACAAGGCCTTCCGTGCCGCCGAACTCATCCAGCAGAATCACCATGTGCGTCTTGGAAGACTGGAACAGCTTCAGCAACTTGGAAATTTTCAATGTGGAAGGAGCCCACACAGGGGGCTTCATGATCTGGCAAATGTCATTGCAGCCGGCGTGCTTCTGCACATAGAAATCCTTCTCATGAAGGATGCCCACCACATGATCCATGTCTTCATGATAGACAGGCACACGGGAATAGCCGCTTTCCCGCAGCACCTCGGCGGCTTCCTCCATGGTGGCCGTATCCTGAATGGCCGTAACATCCACCCGGGGTGTCAGAATGCTCTGAGCGTCCTGATCGTTAAACTCAATAGCAGAACGAATCAGTTCTCCTTCGTGAGCATCCATATCCCCTTCATGCTGCGCCTCGTCCACCATGGTCATCAGTTCATCTTCGATGTTGCTTTCCTCTTCATGGGTGAACCGCTTCATCAACTTGTTGCGCAGCAGGGAGAAAATCTTATCCAAAGGGGTAAAAAGGATCATGAGCACACGCAGCGGCTCCGCCACGGCGATGGCAATACGCTCCGCATTTTCCTTTGCCAAGGTTTTCGGGGTAATTTCGCCAAAGGTCAATACCACCAAGGTAATGACAATGGTGGACACGGTGGGTCCCATATTGCCCACCAGTCCGGTAAAAAGCACTGTGCCGATGGAGGCGGCCAGCGTATTCACAATGTTGTTGCCGATAAGGATGGTGGTCAGCAGGCGATCGTACTTCTCCGAGAGGTCAAGCGCCCGCTGTGCGCCCCGCTTCCCGTCTGCCGCCATGGTCTTCATCCGCACACGGTTCAGCGCCATGTAGGCAGTTTCGGACGCAGAGAAAAAGGCAGACAGCGACACGCATAGCAGCAGAATTGCTATCAGCAGCCACATACTTGGGTTCATGGAAAACAAATCTTCCTTTCGTCAGTCAGCCATGCGCCGATAAAGGTGATCGGTGCGAGGCGTCAGGACAACAGGGAGGCTGATCCACGGTACCATCACTCCTTCTTTCGGCGCTTGCAGGATAAACAACGGTTATTATACCATGGGTCATAAAAAAAAGCAAATAAGGGGATGCGGCGAGTGGTGGAAGAAAATGTAACATAAATAAAATCCCGATGCACCGCAAAAGCGCACCGGGATTCAGAAACATTCTTACTTGGCCACAATGTTCAGCAGACGGCCGGGCACGAAGATCACCTTCATGACCGTTTTGCCGGCAAGGATCTTCTGCACTTCCGGATTCTCCGGCAGTTCCTTTTCTGCCTGCTCACGGGTCATATCCGCCGGCACCATGATGCGTCCGCGAACCTTGCCGCACACCTGCACGGCAATCTCCACTTCCGTCTTCTTCAGTGCCTCTTCATTCCAGGTGGGCCACTTCTGGTGATGGATGGGATCACCGAAGCCCAGGTTCTGCCACATTTCCTCCGTGATATGAGGAGCCACGGGATTCAGCAGCAGCAGCAGGGTGCGAAGCTCTCCGCGGGTTACGCTGCCCTGCTGGAACATTTCGTTCACCAAGGTCATCATGGCAGCGATGGCCGTGTTGTACTTCATCTTTTCGTAGTCTCCGGAAACCTTCTTCACGGTTTCGTGCATCAGGCTGTTCAGCTTGGAAGAATAGCCTTCCTCCGCCGTGACGATTTCCTGCAGCCGCCATACCCGATCCAGGAAGCGGCGGCAGCCCTTTGCGCCATTGGTCGACCACGGAATTGCCTGGTCGAAGGCACCCATGAACATTTCATACAGACGGAAAGCGTCTGCGCCGATTTCATCAATGATATCATCCGGATTAATCACATTGCCCCGGGACTTGGACATCTTCTCCCCGTTTTCACCCAGAATCATGCCGTGGCTGGTACGCTTCTGGTAAGGTTCAGGGCTGGGCACCACGCCGATATCGTGGAGAAACAGGTGCCAGAAACGGCTGTAAAGCAGATGCAGGGTGGTATGCTCCATGCCGCCGTTGTACCAGTCCACAGGCAGCCAATACTTCATAGCCTCTTGGCTTGCAATGGCGTGGTCATTGTGAGGATCCGTGTAGCGAATGAAGTACCAGCTGGAGCCTGCCCACTGGGGCATGGTATCCGTTTCCCGCTTGGCAGGACCGCCGCAGCAGGGGCAGGTGGTATTCACCCATTCCGTCATGGTAGACAAGGGGCTTTCACCGTCGTCCGTAGGCTCATAGTTTTCCACGTTGGGCAGCAGCACCGGCAGCTGATCTTCCGGCACAGGCACCATGCCGCACTTGTCGCAATGAATCATGGGGATGGGTTCGCCCCAGTACCGCTGACGGCTGAACACCCAGTCACGGAGCTTGAAATTGACTTTCTTTTCACCCAGACCCTTTTCCGTCAGATACTCAATGATAGCCTTCTTGGCCTGAGCCACCTTCATGCCGTTGAGGAAGCCGGAGTTTACCATGACCCCGTCCTGAATGTCGGTATAGGCCTCTTTCTCCACATCGCCGCCGGCCACCACTTCGATCACAGGCAGGTTGAACTTCCGTGCAAACTCCCAGTCACGGGTATCGTGGGCAGGCACAGCCATGATGGCACCTGTGCCGTAGGTCATCAGCACATAGTCGCTCAGCCAGATGGGAATTTCCTTGCCGGTTACAGGGTTCACGGCACGAACACCCTCCACCTGCACGCCGGTCTTCTCCTTCGCAAGCTCTGCACGCTCGAAGTCGCTCTTCTTGGCGGCAGCCTCACGATAGGCCAGGCAGGCGTCATAGTTGGTAATTTGATCCTTCAGCTTGTCAATCAAAGGATGCTCAGGAGAAAGTACCATGTAGGTTGCGCCGAACAGGGTATCAGGACGAGTGGTGTAAACCCGCACCTTTTCTCCGTCAGCGGTCAGGCGGAAATCCACCTCGGCACCTTCACTGCGGCCGATCCAGTTCCGCTGCTGCACTTTCACCTTGTCAATGAAGTCCACCGTATCCAGTCCGTCCAGCAGCTTCTGGGCATAAGCGGTGATCTTCAGCATCCACTGGGTCTTTACCTTGCGAACCACGGTACTGCCGCACCGCTCGCACACGCCGCCGACCACTTCTTCATTAGCCAGGCCGCACTTGCAGGAAGGGCACCAGTTGATGGGCATGTGAGCCTTGTAAGCCAGGCCATGCTTGTACAGCTGCAGGAAGATCCACTGGGTCCACTTGAAGTAGTTGGGATCGGTGGTGTTCACCTCACGGGTATAGTCGAAGGAGAAGCCGATTTTCTTCAGCTGTTCCCGGAAATGATCGATATTCTTCTGGGTAACGGCTGCAGGATGCACCTTGTTCTTGATGGCATAGTTTTCCGTAGGCAGACCGAAGGCATCCCAGCCGATGGGGAAAAGCACGTTATACCCTTCCATACGGCGCTTTCGAGCAATAATGTCCATGGCGGTGTTGGAGCGGGGATGTCCCACATGCAGTCCCTGTCCGGAAGGATAAGGGAACTCAATCAGTCCGTAAAACTTGGGCTTGGAATAGTCGTCCGTGGCTTCAAAAGCGTGGGATTCTTCCCAGATTTTCTGCCACTTAGGCTCAATCCGTTTGGGGTCGTATGCTTGAAACTCCATTGCTTCTCCTCCTCAAAGAAAAACCGTCCCGCCTCTGCCTGATGCAAAGACGAAACGGTCAGTTTCGCGGTACCACTTTGCTTGCACATTGCTGTGCCACTCATGCGCTGTAACGGACGCTGCCGCCGATCAAATCAATCGGTACGCTCCCGGGCGAGCGGTTCTGCTTCTTCCTCCGTGCTTGCACCAACCGCACGGCTCTCTGAAATGAAAGAACCAAAACGTTCCCATTCATTGCGACACAAAAAAGTATAGCACCCCGGCAGCAGATTGTAAACCCCCATTTTCCGGCAAATGAAGCTAAACTCTGCGGATTTCATGTACCGGCGGCATCCGTCTTCATCAATACCTGACATTGACATTTGTCATGCTTAACTGTATACTGACCATGCTGCATGCAGTATTTTTCAGGAAGTACAGGAGTACAAGTGTTATGGGCACATCCAACGAATATCGTCCCCGTTATGGCAACTGGGTTTCCTCCAAGGCGGTCATCCTTCTTTTTGTGTGCTTTTTGCTGCTGCTCTTCGGCGCCGAGTGGACGGCCGCAGGCTGTCGTTGGCTCAGCGTGGTCATGATGGTCAGCGCCTTTCTGGTGTTGATCGTTACCATGCTGTTTCTGCGTGCCAGAACAGCCCTAAGCTACGAAGGCGGCGGCGTACAGCGCAGGGTACTGGAAGGCATACTGGATCAGGCAAAGGCTGCCGGATGGGATGGCAAAGGTAAGATGCTGGATATTGGCTGCGGCAGCGGTGCCTTGTGCGTGATGGCCGCCAAGCGTGAGCCGAAAGTCATGGTTACCGGTGTAGATCAATGGAAAAGTCACTGGGAGTACAGCAAGGCACAATGCGAAGCCAACGCACAGGCGGAAGGTGTTGCAAACCGTATTTTCTTCCGGCAGGAGGATGCCGCCAAGCTTCCTTTTGTCGATGGCATGTTCGACCTGGTGGTCAGCAACCTCACCTTTCATCAGATACGGACGCAGAAGGATAAGCGGGTGCTGATGCAGGAAGCTCTGCGCACGGTAAAGCCCGGCGGCATTTTCGTGATACAGGATACTTTCTACAATAAGCGACTCTACGGTGATACGGAAGCCTTTCTGCAGGCATTGGCACCCTATGTATCAGAAATTCATCTTGTGGACAATCGCAAGATGGAGGACATACCCAAGTACCTCCATCTTCCCTTCTTTCTCGGGCAGATGGGCATGATTTGGGGACGAGTCAAAGCGTAAACACATCTTTGGTCGCCGGCTGGGCAGATTGCTCAGTCAGCGATTTTTGTTTTTATAGAAACTGCCTAATTATTTTCATGATTCTTTTTGTTAAAAAAATATCGTTAAACAGTTGACAATTCAATACCGATTTGTTAAACTATTATCGAATTCAGGAGAAGCCTGATGGAAACCGTCGGATGTTACATCCGGCACGACGTGTAAGGAGAGTGCAACATGGCTACCACTTATCCTATTGTGGACAGTGTCGAATCCTTCGAGAAAGTTCTGGCAAAGGTGCGTGCAGCGCAGAAGCAGTACGCTGTTTATACACAGGAGCAGGTCGACAAGATCTTCCAGGCAGCAGCTATTGCCGCCAACAAGATGCGGATTCCGCTGGCCAAGCTGGCCGTGGAAGAAACCGGCATGGGCGTGGTGGAAGATAAGGTCATTAAGAATCACTTTGCTTCCGAATACATTTACAATGCTTATCGGTTTACCAAGACCTGCGGCGTCATCGAAAAAGATGACAGCTATGGCATTGAGAAGATTGCCGAGCCTATCGGCGTTGTGGCGGCCGTTATCCCCACCACCAACCCCACCTCCACTGCCATCTTCAAGACCTTGCTTGCCCTGAAGACCCGCAACGGCATCATCATCAGCCCCCATCCCCGTGCCAAGGGCTGCACCATTGCCGCCGCCAAGGTTGTGCTGGAAGCCGCCGTTGCCGCCGGTGCGCCTGAAGGCATTATCGGCTGGATTGACGTGCCCAGCCTGGAGCTGACCAACATGGCCATGAAGGAAGCCGACATTATCCTGGCAACAGGCGGCCCCGGCATGGTGAAGGCTGCTTACTCCTCCGGCAAGCCTGCCGTGGGTGTAGGCGCCGGCAATACCCCTGCCATCATTGACGAAAGTGCCGATGTGCTGCTGGCCGTCAACAGCATTATTCATTCCAAGACCTTCGACAACGGCATGATCTGCGCCTCTGAACAGTCCACCATCGTGCTGGACAAGGTGTACGACAAGGTGAAGAAGGAATTTGCCGCCCGTGGCTGCCACTTCCTAAAGAAGGATGAGCTGAACAAGGTTCGCAAGACCATTCTGATCAACGGCGCGCTGAATGCCAAGATCGTAGGCCAGAAGGCAGCAACCATCGCCAAGCTGGCCGGAGTGGATGTGCCGGAAGACACCAAGATTCTGATCGGCGAGGTTACCAGCGTGGATCTGAGCGAAGAATTCGCCCACGAGAAGCTATCCCCCGTGCTGGCCATGTACCGTGCCAAGGACATTGACGATGCCTTCGACAAGGCTGAGAAGCTGATTGCCGACGGCGGCTACGGCCACACTTCCTCCATTTATCTGGATGCAGTCAACCGTCAGGATCTGGTGGATCGGTTCGCTGCACGGATGAAGACCTGCCGTATTCTGGTCAACACGCCTTCCTCTCAGGGCGGTATCGGCGACCTGTACAACTTCAAGCTCACGCCTTCCCTGACCCTGGGCTGTGGTTCCTGGGGCGGCAACTCCGTGAGTGAGAACGTGTCCGTGAAGCATCTGCTGAACATTAAGACCGTTGCCCAGAGGAGGGAGAATATGCTCTGGTTCCGTGCGCCGCAAAAGGTTTATCTCAAGAAGGGCTGCCTGCCGGTGGCACTGGATGAGCTGAAGCACGTGATGGGTAAGAAGCGCTGCTTCATCGTAACGGACTCCTTCCTGTATCACAACGGATACACCAAGACCATTACCGATAAGCTGGATGAAATGGGCATTCAGCACACCACCTTCTTCGATGTGGCTCCCGATCCTACCCTGGCCTGCGCCAAAGAGGGCACCAAGGCCATGGTTGCCTTCCAGCCTGACTGCATCATCGCCTTGGGCGGCGGTTCCGCCATGGACGCCGGCAAGATCATGTGGGTCATGTACGAGCATCCCGAAGTGGACTTCCTGGATATGGCCATGCGGTTCTGTGATATCCGCAAGCGTATCTACACCTTCCCCAAGATGGGCGAAAAGGCTTACTTCATCGCCGTGCCTACGTCTGCCGGTACCGGTTCCGAAGTGACTCCCTTTGCCGTGATTACCGATGAGCGCACCGGTGTCAAGTATCCTCTGGCCGACTATGAGCTGATGCCCAACATGGCCATTGTGGATGCAGACCTGATGATGAACGCTCCCAAGGGCTTGACCAGCGCCTCCGGTATCGATGCTTTGGTGCACGCATTGGAAGCCTATGCCTCCATGATGGCAACGGAGTTTACCGACGGTCTTGCGATTAAGGCCAGCCAGACCATCTTCGAATATCTGCCCCGGGCTTACAACGACGGTCCTCACGATCCTGTTGCCCGCGAGAAGATGGCCAACGCCGCCACCATGGCCGGTATGGCCTTCGCCAACGCCTTCCTGGGCGTATGCCACTCCATGGCGCACAAGCTGGGTGCCTTCCATCATCTGCCCCACGGCATTGCCAATGCACTGCTGCTGGAAGAGGTGCTGCGCTTCAACGCTGCTGAAGTACCTGTGAAGATGGGCACCTTCCCCCAGTATGATCATCCTCACACCCTGCGCCGGTATGCCGAGGTAGCCGAAGCCCTGCACCTGCCCGGCAAAACGGATCAGGAGAAGCTGGACAGCCTGATTGCGGCCATCCATGAGCTGAAGCATCAGATCGGCATCAAGGATACCATCCGTGAATACGGCGTGGACGAGGAGAAGTTCCTTGCCACCTTGGACGAAATGACCGAGCAGGCCTTCGATGACCAGTGCACCGGTGCCAATCCCCGTTATCCCCTGATGAGTGAAATCAAGGAAATGTACCTGCGTGCCTACTACGGTGAGGAGAAGAAGCAGGAAAACGCATAACCTTGAGCGAATGAATACGATAGATAACGTCGTTGATGTACATCTCATAAGGAGGAAGAGTCATGAAACTGGATCGAGTCATTGCCCTGCGCAACAATAAGACCATTTATCGGGATGGAGACCTGGTCATCAAGGTCTTCCATGACGGCAAAAAGGCGGATATCCTGAATGAGGCACTGAATCAGGCTCGTGTGGAAGAAACGGGGCTGAACGTTCCCCGGCTGGAGGAAGTCACCAAGTTTGACGGGCAGTGGGCCATTGTGACGGAATACATCCCCGGCAAGACCCTTCAGCAGCTGATGGATGAAAATCCTGATCAGTTTGATGCGTATCTGAACCGGTTTGTGGATCTCCAGCTGGAAGTGCAGCGGCACACCTGCCCCATGCTGAACACCCTGACGGAGAAGATGCAGAAGAAGATCAGCCAGTCTGCCCTGGACGCAACCACGCGGTACGAGCTGCATACCCGGCTGGCCGCTATGCCTGTGCACCACAAGGTATGCCACGGTGACTTTAACCCTTCCAACATCATCATTACCCCGGAAGACAAGGCATACATCATCGACTGGAGCCATGCCACCCAGGGCAATGCCTCCGCTGATGCGGCACGTACCTACCTGCTGTTCTGGCTTGCAGGCAACACGGAAGGTGCCGAAAAGTACCTGCACCTGTTCTGCAAGAAGAGCGACACCGCCAAGCAGTACGTGCAGAAGTGGATCCCCATCGTAGCCGCCAGTCAGTCCGTCAAGGGCAAGCCGGAAGAGAAGGAAATCCTTCTCCATTGGGCAGATGTGGTTGATTACGAGTAAGCGCAAATAGACGGGCCGGCAGGCATCTGACACAGGTGTCTGCCGGCTGTTTGTTCTTCCATACGTAAAGTATATACGGCAGCTGTGAAAACAGTGTCGTTATTTTTTTAACGCTTTTATGCATGAAGTGCGTTTTTTGTATACAGTCATGGCAGAACCGTGCCGCTTTCGCCCATGCAGGGCAGATTTGTACAGGGTGTGAAAATATCTTCCCAGATTGCAACGTAAAAAGCAACAAAAAAGATTTGTTTTTTGAAAGGTTTTTGCTAAATTTCCATAACTCCCTTGACGAAAATGCATAAAATCGTATACAATAAGCATGAAAGAAAATCCCTTCAATGGGTGAATGCTTCCATGAATTTGAAAGTGGGTGCAGCCATGCGTTATGTCGCTCCTACAGGGGAAGTCAGAGAAGGCTTCCATCAAGGTCGAAACCGACGGGCTTATGAAATGCTCGGTGCACACCCCGTAGAGCAGGACGGAAAATCTTATTGGCATTTTGCCGTTTGGGCTCCCAATGCAAAGCAGGTTTCCCTGGTGGGTGAATTTTGTCAGTGGGACAAATCCGCCTGCCCCATGGCGAAGCAGTATGACGGCATCTGGGAAGTTCGTGTTCCGGCAGAAAAATTTACTGTAGCATCGGATCCGAAACGTTATCAGTATGAACATGCAGCAGAGAAGCTGCGGACTTATAAATATGCAATTCAGGGACCAGACGGCAGCTGGCACGAGAAGGCTGATCCTTATGGTTTTCAGATGCAGCTTCGACCCGATACAGCTTCTATGCTATGCGATCTTTCCGGCTATGCGTGGGGAGACGCAGCGTGGCTGAAGCGACGTGCCGCATGGGATGCTTATCACAGTCCCATGAATGTATATGAAGTCCATTTAGGCTCCTGGAAGCGTGCAGGAAGCGGCAAAACCGGCACCGGCGGCGCAGGCAGTGAAAGCGGCGAAGCCGGAAGCATGCTGACCTATGAGGAGCTTGCTGACCAGTTGATTCCCTATGTGCAGGAAATGGGGTATACCCATGTGGAGCTGCTGCCGGTGATGGAGCATCCCCTGGACATGTCCTGGGGCTATCAGGTGACCGGGTACTATGCCGCCACCAGCCGTTACGGCACACCCAAGGGGCTGATGTCCTTCATCGATCGTTGCCATCAGGCAGGCATCGGCGTCATTCTGGACTGGGTTCCCGCCCACTTTCCCCGGGATGAAATCGGTCTCCGCCAATTCGACGGAACAGCGTGCTATGAGCATCCCGATCCCAGGAGAGGCGAAATGGCGCAGTGGGGAACCTGTATGTTCGACTTTGCCCGGGGTGAAGCCTGCTCCTTCCTGCTGAGCAACGCCTGTTTCTGGCTGGAATGGTACCATGCGGACGGTCTCCGGGTGGATGCCGTATCCGCTATGCTGTACCATGATTTCTGCCGTGAGGCAGGGCAGTGGCTGCCCAACAAAAACGGCGGACGAGAAAACCTGGATGCCATTGCCTTCCTGCAGCAGATGAATACTGTCATTTACCGGGACTTCCCCGGAGCCATGACCATTGCTGAAGAATCCACTGCCTTCCCCATGGTCACAAAACCTGCTTCCGTGGGCGGACTGGGCTTCGGCTTTAAGTGGAACATGGGCTGGATGAATGACATTCTCAGCTACATCAAGCTGGATCCCATCTACCGCAAGTGGCATCACGATAAGCTTACCTTCTCCCTCTACTACGCTTTTTCGGAGAACTACATTCTCCCCTTCTCCCATGATGAAGTGGTGCACGGCAAACGTTCCATGCTGGACAAACAGCCCGGCGACATTTGGCAGAAGTTTGCCAGTCTCCGTGCCCTGTACGGCTACACCATTGCCCACCCCGGCAAGAAGCTGCTGTTCATGGGCAGCGAGTTTGGTCAGTTCATTGAATGGAAGTTTGGGGATCAGCTGGACTGGTTCCTGCTGATGTACGACCGTCATCCTCAACTGCAGGCCTGCGTCCGTGCCATGAATCAGCTGTACAAGTCCACGCCTGCCTTGTATCAGATCGATGACAGCTGGGACGGCTTCCAGTGGATCACCGTGAACGACTGTGACAACAGTGTAGTGGCTTTCCTGCGCACGGATCGAAGTGGCAACGCAGTGCTGTGTGTGACCAACTTTACTCCTACTTTCCATCCGGTCTATCGGGTCGGTTTGCCGCACAACGGCACACTGACGGAAATCTTCAACACCGACCGCAAGGAATACGGCGGTTCCAATCAGTACAATGCTTGGACCTGCAAGGCGGCTGCGGAAAAGTGGAACAGCTTCCCCTTCTCCACGGAGATTTGCGTTCCTCCCCTGTCCACCGTTTATTTCCGGTACGACAAGCTGCCTGATTCTCTGCTGGAGCATCTGCCGGTTGCGGATGTGCTTGCCGCACCCAATCGTCCGTCTGTTCCTGCGCAAGGCGTTACCCCACAGCGGCAAAACGGCTGAAAAGCCTTTGCATATTACATCCATATTTGTCTGCTATCACATGAAAAGGAGTGTGCTCTCCCCATGATGAGAAAAAAGACTTGCGTTGCCATGCTTCTGGCTGGTGGCCAGGGCAGTCGCCTGGGCGTGCTGACCAAGAATGTGGCCAAGCCCGCCGTGCCCTATGGCGGCAAGTACCGTATCATTGACTTTCCGCTGAGCAACTGCACCAACAGCGGCATCGATACCGTCGGTGTTCTGACCCAGTATCAGCCCCTTGAGTTGAATGCTTACATCGGCTCCGGCGCTCCTTGGGATTTGGACCTGTCCAACGGCGGTGTGTTTGTGCTGCCCCCCTATCAAAAGGGCAAGAGCGGTGAATGGTATCGCGGTACGGCCAATGCTATTTATCAGAACATGGCCTTCATCGAGCAGTATCATCCCGACTACGTGCTCATTCTTTCCGGCGACCACATCTACAAGATGGACTACAACGCCATGCTGGATTTCCACATCCGCCACGGTGCCGATGCCACCATCGCTGTTCGTGAAGTGCCATGGGAAGAAGCCAGCCGCTTCGGCATCATGAACACGGATGCGGAAGACAACATTACCGAGTTTGAAGAAAAGCCCAAGAATCCCAAGAGCAACAAGGCTTCCATGGGCATTTACATCTTCACTTGGGAGAAGCTGCGCCAGTACCTGACCCGTGATGAAGCCGATAAGAAGAGCAGCAACGACTTCGGCAAGAACATCATTCCGGCCATGCTGAACGACAAGCAGGTCATGGTAGCCTACAATTTCGAAGGCTACTGGAAGGACGTTGGCACCATCGAGTCCCTGTGGGAAGCCAACATGGATCTGCTGTCCACTCCCATGCCCATCGACCTGCATGACAAGAAGTGGCGCATCTTCGCCAGGAACCCCGCCATGCCTCCCCACTACATTGCCAAGGGTGCTGTGGTCAGCGACAGCCTGATTACCGAAGGCTGTGAAGTACACGGCAACGTTTCTCACTCCGTACTTTTCGCAGGCGTAAAGGTGGAAGAGGGTGCCAGCATTACGGACAGCGTTGTGATGCCCGGTGCAGTGATTCACCGTGGTGCGGTGATCCGCCGTGCCATCATCGCCGAGGGTGCCGTGGTGAACGCCGGTGCTTTCGTTGGCGAAAGCGAAGGCAACATTGCCGTGGTAGGTCAGAATATTACTATCCCAGCCGGCGCATCCGTTGCTGCCGGTGTGCAGGTAGACGAAACCACCACCTTCTGATCAAGCTCGGATCTTCATCATAGCAGGGAAAGGATTGAACACAATGAAAGACGTTATGGGTGTTATCTATACGGGTGGCAGTGACGCCCGCCTGCGGGAATTGACGATGACCCGCGCAATCGCCGCACTGCCTGTTGCCGGTCGTTACCGTGTCATTGACTTTTTGATGAGCTCCATGGTGAACAGCGGCATGAAGAAAGTCGGCGTCATCATGCAGAAGAACTACCACAGCCTGATGGATCATTTGGGCAGCGGCAAGGAATGGGATCTGCACGGCAAGAACGACGGTCTGTATGTGCTGCCTCCCTTCCTCACCCGTGAAAACGTGGGTGTATACTCCGGTGCGCTGGACGCACTGCGCTCCAACAGCAGCTTCTTGAGCCGCTCCAAGCAGGAATGGGCCATTCTGTGCCGGTCTGACATCATTTTCACCTGTGACATGGATGCCTTTGCCCGTCACCATGTGGAAAGCGGTGCGGACATTACCCTGATGTATACCCGCAACCCCGACATGAAGCGGGATGAGTACGGCAGCTATCTGGCCGTGGATGCGGACGGTACCGTGACGGATATCGAAGTTGAGCCCACCCATCCGAATCTGGACTGCACCAGCATGGATGTTTTCATCATGAAGCGTGAGCTGCTCCGCACCCTGGTGGACAAGGGCGTTGCCCATGGTTACCACGACTTCACCCGGGATGTGGTTATGCGCCTGATGAACGAGCACTCTCTGCGTGTCGGCAGCTATGAGTACACCGGACCTTGCTGGCGCATTGACTCCGTGCAGAGCTATTTCCGCTTCAATATGGACATTCTGGATACGGATACCCGTCATCTGCTGTTCAGCGACGGCAACCCCATCTACACCAAGGTTCGTGACGAGATGCCCGCCCGGTACGGCGACCATGCTCAGGTCAGCAATTCTTTGGTGGCAGACGGCTGCATTGTGGAAGGCACGGTAGAAAATTCTGTGCTGTCCCGTGGTGTGCGCATTGCTCCCGATGCCCATGTGAAGAACTGCGTCATCATGCAGGACGGTCAGGTGCACTCCGGCGCCTACATTGAAAACTGCATTCTGGACAAGCAGGCCGTTATCAAGCGCAATGCACGGCTCATCGGTCCAGAAGCATACCCGATTGTGATTGCCAAGAACGTTGTGATCTGAGCATCCTCAGAATTGGAGGTAAAAGAAAATGAAGATCCTGTTTACGGCAAGCGAATGTGTCCCCTTTGTAAAAACCGGCGGATTGGCTGACGTTGTGGGTGCTCTGGCGCCCGTGCTCGCTGCGCAGGGACATGACGTTCGTGTCATGCTGCCCCTGTATTCCGCCATTCCTACCCAGTGGACCGAAAAGATGACCCATGTGTGCGACTTTGAAGTGCAGCTGGGCTGGCGCAGGCAGTACTGTGGCATTGAAAAGCTGGAAAAAGACGGCGTGACCTGGTACTTCATGGATAACAAGTACTACTTCGGCCGCCCCTACATCTATGGCCTGGGCGGTGACGAGTATGAGCGCTTCGGCTTCTTCTGCCGTGGTGCATTGAATGCTCTGCCTCTGCTGAATTTCCAGCCTGACGTGATCCATGCACACGACTGGCAAAGCGGCATGGTGCCTGCTCTGCTGAAGATTCAGTATGCGCACCTTCCCTTCTTCGCCAAGATGAAGACCATGTTCACCATCCATAACCTGCAGTATCAGGGTATCTTCGGCATTCGTGAGGTGCAGGATGTGCTGGGCTTGGGCGACAGCCTGTGGACGGATGACAAGCTGGAATGCTTCGGCTGTGCCAACTACCTGAAGGCAGCCTTGGTGTATGCCGATGTGATTACCACCGTCAGTCCCTCCTATGCCGAAGAGATTCAGACAGCCTATTACGGTGAACGCCTGGATGGGCTGATTCGTGCCCGGAAGGCCAGCGTCTTTGGCGTGCTGAACGGCATCGATATGGTGGACTACAATCCCGCTACAGACCAGCGCATTGCCGCCACCTATACGTCAGACGACCTGAGCGGCAAAGCAGCCTGCAAGAAAGCCCTGCAGGAAAGCTTGGGACTGAATGTTGACCCCAATGTGCCCATCATCGGCATGGTAGGTCGGCTGAGCAATCAGAAGGGTCTTGACTTGGTGGACTACGTGATTGCGGATATCATGCGCAAGGATGTGCAGCTGGTTGTGCTCGGCATGGGCGACAGCCGGTATGTAAATCTGTTCAGCTGGGCAGAAGGTGAATACAAGGGACGTGTTGCTGCCCGCTTCACCATGGATCATGCTTTGGCGCACCAGATTTACGCCGGCGTGGACATGTTCCTGATGCCCAGCCAGTTTGAGCCCTGCGGCCTGAGCCAGTTGATCGCCCTGCGGTACGGCACAGTGCCCATTGTGCGTGAAACCGGCGGTCTGCGTGACACCGTGCTCAGCTACAATGAGTACACGGGTGACGGCAACGGCTTCTCCTTCTTCAACTATAATGCCCATGACATGCTCCACACCATTGAGCGTGCTGTGGACTATTACACCGGTCACAAGGATGTATGGAAGAAGCTGCAGCATCGCGGCATGAGCGGCGACTACAGCTGGAATCATTCCTCCAAGCGGTACATCGAGCTGTATCGTGGGCTGATCGGTGAAGTTCCGCTTCCCAAGGTGGATGCACCTGCAATGGAAGAACCGAACCCGGTGGTTGTTGCCGAGGAAAAGAAACACTAAACAAAAGCAGAAGAGGAGGGTGCAGCGCATTCCTCCTCTTCTTGTATGAACAAAAGCGTCAACGGATGTTTTGTTTCCGCTGACGCTTTTTTTACTCACTTTGCGTATCATTGATAGGTTCCGTCAGATTGGTAAGTTCCTGCTGAAACTCCACCAGCTTCCGCAGAAGCTTGGTCGGCAGCAGCTTGAACAGGCTGATCAAGGTATCTTCCTCACCTTGCTCCAGTGCATCGGCAATCTGTGCCCATTCCCGGTCGGTCGCCGCAGTAACATCCACCAAGGTCAAACCTTCTTCTTGGGTAAAAGGTTCTGCTGATTGAAGTGTTGCCACTACAGAAACCACTTTTGTACCGTTGATTTTTCCCGTCAAGGTGAATTCACCTGCCGAAAAATCTTTCGCCGCACGGCCGGACAAGTTTGTATCCAGCACAAGGGAAGCTGTGCCTTCCTCGAAGGATGAGGCTATGCTCTGGGACAAGCTGCCTGTATAGCTGTCGTCCCCTTCTGTTACGTCTCCCGTCCAGCAGGCGGAAAAGGTCTTCCATCGGTTCGTTTGTGCAGCCTCTTGATAGGACACGCCAGTTTCACATTGATAGGCTGTGAAGATTATCCCCGTTTCATTCATTTGCAAGGCAAGATAGCCATTGCTGTCATTGAGCGGAACGGTAAGCACTGCCGTATCCGCGGTATCGCTGCTCCCGACAGAAAGCGTCCATACCAAGCTGTCTCCCTGATAGGTAGCCCAGTCCATGCCAATGACCGATGTATCGTCCTCCATAATGGTCAGCTGATACGAATAGGTGCTGGACAAGCCTGCATTCAATATGCTCCGGCGGGCCTCATGCATCAGCTGGCTGCTGCTTTCTCCCTGACTACTCTCCAGCCAGGTCATCAAGTCATCTTCATCTTCCAGGCAAAGAAGCAGGCCATCCAGCAGCAGAGCAACATCCTGATCGGTGATGGTCACATAAGTGGCCTTCGTGCCGCCGGCATAGGCGTCCCCGGAGAAGCTTCCCGTTACTTCTTGGCTGGCAATCGAGGCACTCCAATCAAAGCATTCCTCCAGAAGATCCTCAGCTAGGTCTTCCCAGTCCACCTGTGCAAGTTCAGAAACATCCGTGGTGGTATAGGGCATGGTCAGGCCATAGCCCGGGATCAGGGAGGAAGAAAGCACCAAGCCGTTCTCTGTTGCCATCAACGCAGCGGAGGCCGCTTCTTTCTCGTCCAGCAGCCAGGACAGACGGCATCCATCCTCCTGCCACTGCAGGCGAATGGTGCTTGCCTTGATGAACTCGGCCGCCAGCTCGCCGCCCTTGCGTACCAAGCTCAGGAACGCTTCATCTTCTTCGCCGAAAAGCACCTCTTGGAATGTGTTCAGATAGACCGCCGTATCAACAGAAGTAAAGTGCAAGTCGATCGCACGGCTCTCCGCCAGTGTGGTCAAGGGCAGGCAAACCATCACGATGGTCAGCATCCAGGCCATCAGCTTCCGCATATGGATTACCTCCTCAAGGCAGATCGGTGTTGGTGGCAGCATCCGTGGTTGTGGCCAAGTCAGTGGCCGTAGTTTCCGGCAAAGGCAGCTCTTCAGGCTGAGAAGCAGCAGTAATCTGTGCTGCCAGTGTCAGCACACTGTTCCAGTATTCATTCAGCAGTTCTGTTTTCTGCTCCTCGGTCATGGTTGCCAAGTTCAGCGCACCCGTCATATTCATGGGCTGAACCACCCAAGGCGACGTGCTCTTCAAGGTCATCTGCAGGGACAGTGCTGCATCCCCGAAGTCCAGATCCGCCTCCACCTCCATGGTGGTGGGACTGGACTGAGCGTTTTTGCTGTGAAAGTGCACACGAATCTTGCCGGTAATGGGTGCAAAGTCCTGATAATAGGCACGGTTTACGTCATCCGCCGCCAAATGGCTGAGATCCGGCTGAACCGTCACCTCCCACGTGGTGACGTCATGCTCACGGGCATCACTGTCGACGGAGTTGGCGTGCAGCTTCTCCAGTGCAAAGCCCACAGACCAGGCCTTGTTGTCTTCGCTCAAGTCGTTGGGAATCACCTGCACCGTTCCCTGCCAAGTGCTGCTGTCATCGCTTACCGCTGATTCCTTGCTGGTCAGGCGAAGGGTCTGCACATCACCGCTCAGGGTCAGTGCCGTCGCTCCGTTCTCCTGCTTCAGGTGCAGCTGCGTGTAGCCCTGCTCGTTTTCTGGCAGAGGCAGCGTAATCTCCGTACGGACACTTTCGCCCAAGGTGGTCAGCTGACGTTCAAGCACCAGTGTGCCGTCCAGCTTCAAGGAACGCACCATCTCCGCGTAGTAATACATCAGGTTGGGATTCAGATAGGCATCCTGCTGTGCCTGGGACAGCTGTCCCCGCAACAAGCCCTGCAGAGTATCGTCACCAAGCAGATCCGCCCACAGCAGCAGCAGTTCTTCCTTCGCTTCGCTGACCGGCACTTCATAGCGAATCAGCATGGTGGTTTCGCCCTGATCCCCTTTTTGAACGCTGGGCGCTGAGCCGAAACTGCTGAGCCACACTTCCAGCTTGTTGTAGTAGGGTTCCAGCGCAGGCGTCCAGCTGGTTTCCCATGTGTCAGCAGAAATGGAAAGGAAATTCAGTGCCGCAGAATACAGGGAGGGATTTTCACTGTCCTTGATACCGAGCAGGGCATTCACTGCATCCCCTGCTACCGGCATGGTCAGTGCCTGATCCCTGAGGAGGGCGCTTTGAATGCCCATGGCCTGATCATCCACATAAACTTCCGTCAATCCCTGCTGTTCTTCTCCATCCAGCATATACAGCTGAAGCTGCATGGTTTCATCCGTGTGAATCGCGCGCAGCTGGATATTTGCACCATTCAAGGGTGACAAAAGCTGTGCCCACGAGGCATCACCGGTCACTGTCACGGTCATGCTGCCCTTCAGGCCGCTGCCAAAGTCCAGCTGCCGCATCAGCTTTTCCGGCAGCGTATACTCCGCCGCCAAGGAAGCGACAGGCAGCAGGCACAGGCACAGCAGCAAACTTAGAAATTTCTTCATTGGGCAGCCTCCTTTTCCATGGCGGCCTTGGCAGCGTTCACAATGGACTGCCAAACAGCCTCATCTAGGTCAGCAGACAGATATTTGGTATCCTCTTCCGGCAGCAGCACCAGCGGACGTACCAGTGCCGTGGCTACGGCGCCCTGCACTTCCGTCTGCAAGTTGGTTAGTTGGGTTTCATCCATGGCAGACAAGTCTACCACCGTATCATTCAGTTCCCAATCAAAGTAGGAACCGCGATTCACGCTGATGTGAATAGTGCCGCTTTGTTCCACACGCTTCAGGTTTGTGCCGGCCTTCTTTTCCACCGTCACCGCACCGTCTACATAACGATCCGTGGCGGAGGCATCGGCAAAGCTGAGCGTAGGAGTCAGCACCAGTTGAGTCTTGTCCTCGTCTTCCTCCGGGGCGTTCTTGATGCTGAGCGTACCGGTCAGCATGGTGGTACCGTCGTCCTCGGCGTCTGCCTTCAAGTCGGCATCAATGGTCAGCACATTTTTCACGCCGTCCAGCTTCGTATCCATCTTCAGGGTGCTTTCCAGCGTTACGCTGCCGTCATTCTTTTCCTTGGTCAGGCGGGTAAAGGTAATGGTGTTATGATCCTTGCCGGTTACCGCAGGAGACTTCATGGTGAAATCATCCCGCACTTCGGTATCCGTACGCTTCATGCTCCAGTTGATGGTAACCTTGCGGAGATGCTCCGCATCCACACCGCACTCGCCGCTGTAGCTCACCTTGATCAGGGCATCATCCTCGGTGTAGTATGCAGTGAACTGCTGCTTGCCGCTGAATACAAGGCTGCTGATCAGATCCTGCATCTCCCCTGCCACGCAAAGGCCGCTGAGTGAGGCAGTCAGTGTTTCGGCACTTTCCTTGGGCACGGTATAGGTAACTTTCTTCCGTGCCGTGCCCATCTTGCCGATGGCTGTCTTAACGGATTTCTCTTCCGCATAATCCTTCAAGGCCACATCCAGGCCGCAGGCCAAGTCGTAGGCATCAGTCAGCCAGGAAAGTTCCGTGCCGTCAATCCCGGCAAAAGAAATCCCTGTGCCGTCGCCCAACACCAGCCCGGCAATATCCGTGCCTGCTGAGGCAACGTAGTTTGTTCCAGAAACAACGGAAAGGAGCAGTTGAGATTCGCTGTCCCCGTCCCGTTGCTTCAGGGTCAGTGCTGATGTGCCATCCACCTGCACATCCACGCTGCTCCAGCTTTCCCCTTCCAGCTGCTGATAGCCAAGCTTTAACGTGATGTGTTTCACCAAGTCATTCAGCCAGCCGGTGCGGGTATCGTCCAGGGGCATCCAGGCGTTCACGTTCGCCGTTAAGGTTACGCTGAGCGGCTGTTTTTCCAGCTGCCAGGCACTCACCTGAGGCAGCAGCGACACCTCTGCCTGAGCCAGCGAGCATAGCAGCACCAGCAGCATGGTCAGGCACAGAAACCGTTTAAGCCATTTCATCCGTCGTATCCTCCCTTTTGCCCCGTTCAGTCAAACCGGTTCACTCAATCCCCTGCTTACCCAGGCAGAAGTCATTCAGCGCTTCGAAGACTTCCTCCGGCTTGGTCAGGGTGTTGATTTTCGTACGCATCTGTGCTGCTCCCCGCAGCCCATGGAGATACCAAGCAATGTGCTTGCGCATTTCCCGCACGGCGACGTATTCTTCCTTCCATTCGAGGAGCATGTGATAATGCCGCAGAATCATCTGCAGTCTTTCCTCATTGGTCGGCATAGGCGCTTCAAGACCGTTCATGCAAGCCTTGATCTGCCGGAAAATCCACGGATTGCCCATGGAGCCTCTGGCAATCATCACACCATCCACTTGGGTTTCTTCCATGCGCCGGATGGCATCCTGCGCAGTGAAAATGTCGCCGTTGCCGATGACCGGAATGTGCACCGCCTGCTTGACCCGGCCAATCATGTCCCAGTCAGCTTCGCCGCTGTACTGCTGCTGCCGTGTGCGGCCGTGAACGGCGATTTCCTGCACGCCGGCGTCTTCCGCACGGTGCGCCATTTCCAGCACGTTGATGGAATCGCTGTCCCACCCCAGGCGCATTTTCACGCTGACCGGCAGCGCACTGGCCTTCACCACCTGTTCCATGATGGCAGTGGCAACCTCCGGCGTGCGCATCAGCCCGCTGCCTTCCCCGGAGCAAGCTACCTTATGCGCCGGGCAGCCCATGTTGATGTCAATGCCGTCGTATTTGCCGCAGCGTGAAAGCTCTGCTGCTGCCTTCGCCATGATTTCCGGCTCCTTGCCAAAGAGCTGAAGGATCAGTTTCGGCTCTCTTGCATCCCGAATCAGCAGATTTTCCGTTGCCGCCTGTCCCTTGGGTGCGCAAAGATAGCCCATGGCGCTGACCATTTCCGTGTAGGCACAGTCGCAGCCCTGCTCAAAGCAAAGAATGCGGAAGGGCCAATCCGTTACCCCCGCAAGAGGTGCCAGACGAATGGTCTTCATGCCTTACCGACCTGAGGCAGCATAGCCATCCGGGCAGCCGTTTCCCCGTAGGGAACCAGCTCCGCCGCAAAGGCCTCTCCCTCCGCAGCGGGCCGCACGGGCACGTCTCCGGGCACTGTGCCTGCAGCTTTCCAGCCGGATACGGTAACCAGCTGTGCCGCAACCTTGCCGTCCTTCAATGCAGGCGTGCCCTTCAGTGCAACCGCCCACCGGTCATCTTCCGGCACATAAGCCATCACCTTCGCTCCGTAATGAACCACCGCAGACTGGTGATAGCCTTCCGTCACAAACAAAGCCGGCGCATAGGAAGCGTGGATGCGATCCCCATTCTTCCAGGTACGTTCCAGCGTCAGGTACGTGCCCGGGTGACCTTCGTCTCCGCCTTCATCATTCACCTGCACGCAGGCATCCTTTGTCCATGCGGGGATCATCAAGGCTAGGGCAGCCTTCACGTCTTCCTTCATTTCCAGGGTGATGGTATAATCTCCATCCGCTCCTTCGATGAGAAGCTTGACCATCTGGCCATTGATTTTCATGCTGTAGCTGCCCTGCAGGTACAGGTTAACCCGTGCGCCCTCAGGTGTCACCATCACAGCATGCTCCACGGCCGCCGCCCATCCTCTTGCAAGCCGTGCCACCGCACGAGGCTTTTGCTGACTTGCACGACCTACCCGGTACAAATCCTTGGTACCGCAGTCCGCAGCCAGGCTGTTGCACCGCTGGAAGGCAATCACCTTATCTCCCATCACGGCAGCAGGCATACCGTTCTCCAGCAGCTTTTCCAGCTCGGTTGCTGCCCAGGCACTGTCGGGGTCAATCTCCAGCTGCTTGGCAAAGGTTTCTGCCCAAGCGCCAAGGCTTGCCGCATCCACCCCGGCAGAGGCGGACAATCCGGCCAAGGTTTCATCCGCCGTGACACCGCCGCACACGGCGCCGTGCCAGCGACTGATCTTTTCCCAGCCCACCTTGGCTGCTCGGCTTTCCGGACCGTTGCCGCTATAGACGGAGCTTTCCAGGCAGGCACGTGCACCGTCTGCCAGCGTTTCCCCGTGGCACAGCAGGTATTGCCGGGTATAAAAACCCGCGCCGTTGCCTTCCTCTGCTGCCATGCCTTCCTCCAGCGTCTTCCGATCCATGATCTTCTTCATAGAACGCTGAACGGAGAAGGTATGCAATGCGCCGCTCCAGTCAATGCTCATCTGCCGCAGCTTTTCGCAAAGGGTCGTTAAGCCCTTCCTCCCGGTTACACGATACAGGCTGCACAGCAGTGCCATCAGGTCCGCCGTGCCCGTACGGACAGCCGTGCAATCTTCCACCTGCTCCCAATGAGCAGCCAGATAGGCGCACCAGCGCATCATGCTTTCCAGCAGCTGCTTATCCGGCTTTACCTCATACAGCACCCATGCGGCGTTCATCACCTGCACCGCTTCGGTCAGGGACACGGGCAGCTCCCCGTTTTCCTTCTGCTCTGCCAAGGCGGCACGAACCCGTGCAGCAATCTTTGTTTGCCCGGTTACATCCCGCAGGGCATAGGACAGCTTCAGGGCGCTTGCCCACAGTGCCTTATCTTCTTCCGCAACGCCTTTCAGCAGGGCGTTGACGGCTGCTAAATGTTCATTCTTCACGTGAACCTGCCCGGGATACAGGGGCAGTGCTTTCATTTCAGTTAAGGGGGTTTTCCCATAAATCGGCTTCAGCGGCACAGTATTCCCTCCATCATTACCTTATGCATAATGTTCCAGAATGATTATACGACATCCATGGCCGTTTCGCAAGGAAAACGCCGGATTTCTCCATGAAATTCCCTGCTTTGCAGGGATTTCGGGAGCAGGCAAAAGCCGTATCCTCAATGGGTGCTTTTGCGGCTTCTCGGTGCTCTGGAGCGGCGCTGCTGCACATCCGGCTTCATCGGTGCTTCTCCTCGCAGTGCCAGCAGCTGATCCCGCAGTTTGGCCGCCTGCTCAAATTCCAGATTTTTCGCAGCAGACAGCATCTGCTCTTCAATCTGACGCATTAAGGCGGCTCTTTCATCCTCATCCAGCGGCTTGGCGGACATTGTTTCTACCTGCTTGGTAATCTCCAGCACATCCCGGATGGCATTGCGCACCGTTTCCGGCGTAATGCCGTGTGCCTCATTATACGCCTGCTGAATGGCACGGCGGCGGTTGGTCTCGGTGACCGCCTTTTCCATGCTTTCCGTCATGATGTCACCATACATGATGACCCGGCCGTCCGCATTCCGGGCAGCACGGCCAATGGTCTGCACCAGAGAGGTTTCACTGCGCAGGAAGCCTTCCTTATCCGCATCCAGAATGGTCACCAAGGACACCTCCGGCAGATCCAAACCTTCCCGCAGCAGGTTAATGCCCACCAGCACGTCATACTCCCCCAGCCGCAGGTCACGAATCAGCTGCATCCGCTCCATGGTCTGGATATCGCTGTGCAGATAGCGAACACGAATTTCCAGTTCCTTCAGGTAATCGGTCAGGCTTTCCGCCATGCGCTTGGTCAGGGTGGTGACCAGCACCCGTTCACCCTTGGCCACCACCTTGCGGATTTCGCCCACCAAATCATCCACCTGACCGGTCGCCTTCTTCAGCAGAATTTCCGGATCCAGCAGACCGGTGGGGCGAATGATCTGCTCCACCACCTGTTCAGCCTTGCCTAATTCGTAAGATCCCGGCGTGGCCGAAACATAGATGGTCTGATGAATCCTCTGCTCGAACTCCTGAAAAAGCAAAGGACGATTGTCGTAGGCAGAAGGCAGACGAAAGCCGTAATCAATCAAGGTCGTTTTTCTGGCACGATCCCCATTGTACATGGCACGAATCTGGGGCACCGTCACATGGCTTTCATCGATGAAGCAGAGAAAATCCTTCGGGAAGTAGTCCAGCAAGGAATAAGGCGCATCCCCCGGCTTGCGGCCGTCAAAGTACCGGGAATAGTTTTCAATGCCCTGACAGTAGCCGATTTCCCGCATCATTTCCATGTCGTAATTGGTACGCTGGGCAATGCGCTGGGCTTCCAGCAGTTTGCCGTCCTTCTCAAATTCCGCAATCCGCTTCTGCAGATCCTGCTCAATCACCGCTAGGTTTTCTTCCAGGTGACTGCGATCCGTGGCGTAATGAGTTGCAGGGAAGACGCTAGCATGTTCCAGCACTGACAGCACGTGGCCGCTGACAACGTCAATCTCGCTGATGCGGTCGATTTCATCGCCAAAGAATTCAATCCGCAAGGCGTGTTCGTGCTCCCCTGCCGGAATGATCTCCACCGTGTCCCCCCGGACACGGAAGGTGCCTCGGCTGAAGTCCACATCGTTCCGCTCGTATTGGATGTCAATCAGGTTGCGGAGCAGCTTTTCACGGCTCATGGTCATCCCGGGGCGAAGAGAGATCATCTGTCCCTCATACTCGCTGGGGTCGCCCATGGAGTAAATGCAGCTTACGGATGCTACAATGATGACGTCCTTCCGTTCCCGCAGAGCGGCGGTAGCGCTGTGGCGCAGCCGGTCAATTTCTTCATTGATAGAGGCATCCTTTTCGATGTACGTGTCAGACGAGGCAATGTAGGCCTCCGGCTGATAGTAATCGTAATAAGAGACGAAGTATTCCACCCGGCTATCCGGAAAAAAGGCCTTCAGCTCGCTGCACAACTGGGCAGCAAGCGTCTTGTTGTGGGCAATCACCAAGGTAGGCTTCTGCACCTTTTCAATCACAGAGGCCATGGTAAAGGTTTTGCCGGAGCCTGTTACGCCCAGCAGCACCTGACTTTGCATTCCTTCCTGAACGCCTCGGCTCAGTGCTTCAATGGCTTGGGGCTGGTCACCGCTGGCCTTGTAGGGCGCTTTTAATACGAACTTGTTCATGCGGCCTCCTGTATCATCAAAAAGCGATTACGATTCAAATCACTGCCATCCCGTTGTCAGGCGGAGCGTCCCCTGCATGATAGCACATCCTATAGAAAATGAAAAGCATGGACACGGCACAGGCAAAGGCGCCACCTGCACAACACAGATGGCGCCTCCCGAGTACGTTGAAGTTTTATTCGATATGTGCAAACTGGCTTTCATACAGCTGCTTGTAGAAGCCGCCCTTGGCAAGCAATTCCTCATGATTGCCCTGCTCAATTACATGGCCGTCCCGCATCACAAGGATCACGTCGCTTTCTTTGATTGTGGAAAGCCGGTGTGCCACCACAAAGCTGGTTCTGCCCTTGACCATGGCAGCAAAGGCACGCTGCACGTTCAATTCAGTACGGGTATCAATGTTGCTGGTTGCCTCGTCCAGAATCAGCATGGGCGGATCCATCAGCATGACACGGGCGATGCAAAGCAGCTGCTTCTGTCCCTGAGACAGGTTGTCGCCCTGCTCGGTCAGCACGGTATCATATCCGTCTGCTAGGCGGCGAATAAAGCCATCCGCATGGGCAGCCGTCGCTGCGGCAATGATTTCTTCCCTGGTTGCCCCGGGCTTACCATAGGCGATGTTTTCCGCCACGGTGGCTTGGGTCAGCCAGGTATCCTGCAGCACCATGCCGAAGTGAGCACGCAAGTCGTCCCGGGTCATGTCCCGTACGTCCACGCCGCCCAGGGTAATCTTGCCCTCGGTCACATCGTAGAAGCGCATCAGCAGGTTAATCAGCGTGGTTTTGCCGCAGCCCGTCGGCCCTACAACAGCAATTCTCTGGCCGGGCTGTACGGTCAGGTTGAAATGCTCAATCAATGGACGCTCCGGCACATACTGGAACGAAACATCCTCGAAAGCAATAACCGCTCGATCCGGTACCTTCTTGGGATGTTCGCATTCCTTTTCCGTAGGCTCGTCCATCAGCTCCATCAGCCGACGTGCAGAGGCCATAGCCGTTTGCAGCTGCGCCATAATGCCGGTTACTTCGTTGAAGGGCTTGGTGTACTGGTTGGCATAGCTGAGGAAGCAGGACAGCTGACCAACCGTCATGCTGCCATTCACTGCCGCCAGTGCGCCGGCAATGCCCACCGCCGCATAGACCAGACCGTTCACAAAGCGGGTCAGGGGGTTGGTGAACGCCGGATAAATCTGTGCCTTATAGCCCCACGTATACAGCCGGTCGTTGATTTCTCCCAGCTTTTCTTCGCTTTCTTTTTCGTGACCGAAGAGCTTGACCAGCTTCTGCCCTGCCACCATTTCCTCCACGTGGCCGCCCAGTTCGCCCTGAATCTGGCTTTGCTTGATGAAGGTTTTATGAGTGCCCCGGGCAATCAGGGTAGCGATGATCATAGACACAGGGGTCAGTGCCACCACCACCAATGCAATGAGAGGATGGATGGAAATCATGAAACCCAGTGTGCCGATAATGGTCACCACACCGGTAAACAGCTGGGTGAAGCCTTGCAAAAGGCCGTCGCTGACAGCATCCACGTCGCTGACCACACGGTTGATGATATTGCCGTGGGCTGTGGTATCAATGAAGCGCAGCGGGACACGAATCAGCTTGGAGAACACGTTGACCCGCAGATCGCTGACCGTTTTGTAGCTGACCGTGTTGGTGCACATGCTCATGATCCACTGGAACACTGCGCCCACTGCGATCACAATCAGCAGCAGCACTGCCGTATGTCCGATGGATGCAAAATCAACCTGATCTTTGCCGATGATTTGATCCACCGCATTACCAATCAGCACCGGGCACAGCAGGCTCATCACCACATAAATGATGGCGCATACCAGTGCCAGCAGCAGGTAACCGGAATAAGGTTTCACAAAGCGCATGAGGCGCTTGAACACTTCACTGTTTTTCATGCCTGTGCCTCCTGCATGCTCATCTGAGAATAGCAAATTTCCTGATAGGTAGTGCAATCCTTCAGCAGTGCGTCATGCTTGCCGTCCCCTACGATTTCGCCTTCGTCCATTACCAGAATGCGGTCGCACCGCTTAACGGTGGATACCCGCTGAGACACAATGATGACCGTGGGCATGGGCTTCATGTGATGAATGGCACGCTGCAGGGCTGCATCCGTTGCGTAGTCCAGTGCGCTGGAAGAATCGTCCAGAATCAGAATTTCGGGATGACCAACCAAAGCCCGGGCAATGGTCAGCCGCTGCTTTTGACCGCCGGAGAAGTTTGCGCCTCCCTGGGATACAGGGGCGTTCAGCCCCAAAGGCAGCTGGCGCACAAATTCAGCAGCCTGAGCCGTTTCCAGCGCAGCCCAAAGCTGTTCATCCGTTGCCCCCGGCATACGCCACTGCAGGTTTTCCCGAATGGTGCCGGAGAACAGCAGATTGCCCTGGGGCACCATGCCAATCTTCTGATGGAGCTGCCAAAGAGGATAATCCTTCACGTCCACGCCATCCACAAGGACAGTTCCCTTATTGGCATCGTAGAGTCTAGGAATCAGCTGCACAAGGGTGGACTTGGAACTGCCGGTACCGCCGATGATACCAACGCTTTCCCCGGTGGTCACATCAAAGTCGATGTTCTTCAATGCCTCGGCTGCACCCTCGTAATAATTGAAGGACACATTGCGGAAGCTGATTCTGGGGGCACCGGCCACATCCTTCACCAGCGCCTCGCTGCCGTCCTCCACGCTGGGCTTCGTATCAAAAACCTCGTTAATCCGAGCAGCGGAAGCAGCAGCTTTCGTGAATACGACCACCAGATTTGCCACCACCACCAAAGCCAGCAAGATCTGATTCATGTAGTTGACAAAGGCAACCACTTCGCCCTGGGTCATGCTGCCGGCATTCACACGAACGCCGCCGAACCAGAGGATGACCACAATGCCAAGGTTCAGGATCAGGAAGCTGAAGGGTGCAAGGACGGCGTTCAGCTTACCGATGTGGATGGTGTTCCGTGCCAGATCGTCGCAGGCTTCGTCAAACCGTTCCTGCTCCGCCTCCTGCTTGCGGAAGGCACGAACCACACGGGCACCGGAAAGGTTCTCCCGGGTAATCAGGCTTACACGGTCCGTCTTCTTCTGAATGGTCTTGAAGAACGGAACAGACTTGCTCATGACCAGATACAGCACCAGTGCCACCAAGGGAACGATGGCCAAGAACACCAGCGACAGGGTCAGGTCAATGCGCATGGCCATGATCACTGCGCCGATTACCAGGAAAGGCGCACGAACCACCAAGCGGATCAGCATGGCCACAGCGGTTTGCATCTGGTTAATGTCCGAGGTCATACGGGTGATCAGCGTAGGCGTGCCGAAACGATCCAGTTCCTTCCATGAAAGGGTATTGATATGGTGAAACACCTCTCGCCGCAGATCCGTGCCCACACCCTGAGAGGCACGGGACGCCATGGTTTGGCAGGTGAGTGAGGAAGCAAGACCGACAACACCCAGCAGCACCAACAGGCCGCCCCGCTGCCAAATGTAGGATACGTCATGCTGCGCCACACCAACGTCAATCATGTCCGCCATGACAAGGGGCACGATCAGCTCGAAAATGGCTTCGATCAGCTTGAACATGGGACCCAGAATCACCTGCAGCTTGTATGGCTTCAGAAACCTGGCAAGCTTCCTCATTTTTTCTTCCGTCCTTTTCCTTTGTGAATTTAATTGAGTGCAATCCTTTGCGTGTAGTGCTTTGCAGCTTCCTGCTCCACCTGCTGCCGTGCCTGAAGAAGCGAAGGATCATCCCGAAGCTGCTTCATACATTGGCAGGCTTCTTCCAACAGCTGCACGTCTCCGTCCAGCAGAAAATCCGCCATGGATTCGCCGGACTGTCTTGTGCCCATGAGATCCCCGGGACCCCGCAGCTCCAGATCCTTCTGCGCCACCAGAAAACCGTCATTAGTTTGCGTCATGATGCGCAGCCGCTCCGTTGCCCCTGCCAGCAGGAAGCACCAGCTTTCGGCACTTCCCCGACCGACACGGCCGCGAAGCTGATGAAGCTGGGACAGGCCGAACCGCTCGGCATTTTCAATGACCATCACGGTGGCATTGGGCACATTGACACCCACCTCAATCACTGTGGTGGATACCAGCACATCCAGCTCGCCGCCGGCAAACTGATGCAGCACATTGTCCTTTTCCTCCGGCCGCTGATCGCCCCAGGTCAGCCCCACCCGAAGCCCTTTGAGTTCCTCTTCCATGAGCGCCTGATAGGTAGCCTTGGCCGAGCGGACATTGTCCATGGTTTCGCTGTCTTCCACCAAAGGGCAGACCACATAGGCCTGATGTCCCTTGCTAACCTCTCCCCGAAGAAAGGCATACATGCTGCTGCGCTTTTCTTCCGGCACAATCCGTGTTTTCACAGGCTGACGTCCCGGGGGAAGCTCATCCACCACGGTAATATCCAGGTCGCCGTACAGAATCAGCGCCAGGGTTCTCGGAATGGGTGTAGCCGACATAACCAGCACATGCGGAGCCTTCTCCCGGTCATTGCCCTTATCCTGCAAAATCGACCGCTGCTGCACACCGAACCGGTGCTGCTCATCCGTAATGACAAGCCCCAACTTGTGATAGGTCACCTTTTCACTGATCAGGGCATGGGTACCGAAAACCGCCTGCCATTTTCCTGTGGCCAATGCCTCGTGGGCTTTTCGCTTCTCCGAGGCTTTCAGCGTTCCGGTCAGCAGGCCGCAGGCAATGCCCAACGGCTCCAGCATGGCTACGGCAGATTCATAGTGCTGCCGGGCAAGGATCTCCGTCGGTGCCATCATGGCTGCCTGATAGCCGCAGCCGCAGGCCAGCGCAATGGCACCAAAGGCAATGGCTGTTTTGCCGCAGCCAACGTCCCCCTGCACCAGCCGTGACATGGCCGTCGGCTTACGCAGATCCTGTGCGATATCCTGCAACGCTTTCCTCTGTGCTCCTGTAGGTGCAAAGGGCAGGTGCTTCCAGAAGGCATCCGCTGCATCGGCAGCAATCTCCATAGGAAATCCCGGTTGATGCCGGTTTCCTACCAGCCCGATGGCTGCCTGATACATGAGCATCTGTTCAAAGGCAAACCGCCGCCGTGCCAGCTTCAGGTCTTCCATGGAATCCGGGAAGTGCGCCTGACGAATGGCGAAGTTCGTTTCACAGAGATGGTGCTGAAGCCGCACTTCCCTCGGCAGGGTTTCCGGACAGCAGTCGTCCACTTCCTCCAGTGCCCGCTTCATCATTTCCCGGTAAGACTTGGCCGGTATTCCCTTAACGGCACGGTAGACCGGCAGAATGCACTGCTCCGTTACCTTCTGCGGATTTTGCAGCACCCGCCTGCCGTTCTTATCCCCCACACGGCCGTAAAGGAGAACTTCCTCCCCTTCCGTCAGCTGCTGACAGATCCACGGTTGATTGTACCAGACTGCCGGCAGCTTACCGCTTTCATCCCACAGGGCTGCGGTCACTCGGGTCATGCCGCCGAAACGGTTCAGCTTGGGCGTTTCCCGCACATGACATTGAACCAACACCGTCATGCCGGGTTTGCATGCACTGCAGGGCGTCACGGCAGTCATATCCTCATAGCGAACAGGAAGCCGATACAAAAGATCGCGCAGTGAGCAAATGCCCGCTGCGCGCAAATTTTCCAAGCGTGTAGGACCTATGCCCTTGAGCATGGACAGTTCCATCATTACTCCACAGAAATCAGGTAGTAGTACAGAGGCTGGCCTCCGCGGTGGCATTCCACATCACAGTTAGGATAGGCATCCGCAATCTCTGCCGTTACCGCTTCGGCATCCTCCTGGGTGGTTTCTGCGCCATAGTAGACAGTGATCAGTTCGTCCTCATCGGTGATAATGGCCTTCATCATTTCCATCACCACATCGTGGAGGGACTGGCCGGAATACTCAATCTGGCCGTTATGCAGGCCAATGATATCCCCTTCCTTGATCTGCACCCCGTTGTATTCACTATCCCGCACGGCATAGGTCACGGTGCCGGTCTTCACATGCTGGGAAGCTTCTTCCATACGCACAGCATTTTCTTCGCCGGACACTTCCGGCTGGAAAGCAACCGCAGCAGCAATGCCCATGGCCACATTCTTGGTGGGGATCACGTGAACTTCCTTCTCGGACAGTTCCGCCGCCTGCTGGGCAGCCAGCACCACATTGCCGTTATTCGGGAAAACGAAGACGCACTTGGCATTCACCTGATTGATGGCCGTCAGAATATCGTCGATGGAGGGGTTCATGGTCTGTCCGCCCTCAACGATCACGTCCACGGTCAGGTCGCGGAAGATCTGAGAGAAGCCATCGCCCAGAGACACCGCCACCATGCCGAAGTCCTTGGCAGGTTCAGCAGGTGCTTCCGCCTTGACTTCCTCAGCAGCGCCTTCTTCCTGATTCTTTTCATGGCGGAGCTGATCCAGATTGTCTACCTTCAGGTTCACCAATTCGCCCAGCTCAATGCCGTATTCAATGGCATTGCCGGGGTTGTTGGTGTGCACATGGGTTTTCACCAGCTGCATATCCCCGCTGACCTGTACGCAGTCGCCAATCCGGTTCAGCCGGCGGCGGAAGGAGTCAATGTCGCCTTCGGACACATCGTCCCGCAGGTTGCGGATATCAAAGGAAGTGCAATACAGGTATTTCGGATCCCCCATCAGGGTGTGATCATTGGTTGCTTCCTGATTGCCATCCTCTGCCATGCAGGGAGCGGAATCGTTAATGTCCTCGCCCCGAAGCACTGCGGCATAGCCCATGTAGATCAGCAGCAGACCCCGTCCGCCGGAGTCCACCACGCCTGCCTGCTTCAGTGCCGGCAGCATGTCAGGGGTACGCTTCAAAATCGCCTCGCCGCTGCGCAGCATCACGGTGATCAATCCATCGTAATCATCCGGGGCGGCATTGGCCTGCTTCACCGCATCCTCGGCCACCACACGTGCCACGGTCAGGATGGTACCTTCCTTAGGCTTCATCACGGCCTTATAGGCAAGCTCAGCACCCTTCTTCAGTGCTTCCGCAAACTGGACGGGGGTGATCTTTTCTACACCGTTCAAGGCCTTGGCAAAGCCGCGGAAAAGCTGGCTGGTGATGACGCCGGAGTTGCCCCGGGCGCCCCGAAGAGCACCCTTGGCCAGCGCAGCAGCAGCCTCATCTGCCCGGAGATATTCCTTGCTGGAAACCTCCCGGGTGGCGCTCTGCATGGTCAGGGACATGTTGGTGCCCGTGTCGCCATCTGGTACAGGGAACACGTTCAGCGCATCCACCGCTTCACGATTCTTTTCCAGCAATGCTGCGCCGGCAACAACCATATCGCGCAGCAAAAGTCCGTCTATTGTCTTAAATTGAATCAAGGATGTCTTCCTCCGTTCGATCATCGGGCGTTGTGCCGGACAGCTTTTCCGGTATTCGCACCGCTATTTTGACCCGGCAGCCGGACGCCGCTTAGACCCGAATGCCTTCCACCGAAATGTTCACCTTTCGCACCTTTACGCCGGTCATGCTTTCCAGCTTATAGCGCACGGTTTCAACGATGGTGCGGCACACCTCGGAAATAGAAATTCCGTATTCAACAATGATAAACAGATCCACATCCAACATATCGCCTACATTGCGAATCTGTACACCCTTGGCCAGATTTTCCCTTCCCAGCCATTCAACGAAGCCATCCTTGGCACGGCGGGAAGACATAGCCACAATGCCATAGCACTCCAACGCAGCGTAGCCAACGACCTTGAGCATAACATCTTCCGTGATGTAGATGGTGCCAATGTCATTTTTTATCTTACATTCCATAGCAACTTACAGCCTCCTTGTGCGTAGGTTCTGCCGGGAGCATCACATGGAACGCAAAAATTCCACGCAAAATCCCCCTATGCCGGCAGGGGCATTAGTAGTATACATGATTTTACTACATTTCGCAATGATTTTTTATGGAAGCAGCTCTTCCGGATCGCTTTGCTCTTCCTCCGAGACCTGCTCCGGCATGGGCGGAAGCTCGCTGAGGGACGTAATGCCAAAATGACTCAGGAACTCCTCTGTTGTGCCGTAAAGAATCGGCCGACCCAAAGCTTCCTTTCGGCCCACTTCGGTAATCAGATTTTTATTCATCAGAGACTGAACGGAATAGTCGCACTTGACTCCGCGAATCTGCTCAATCTCCGCTTTTGTGACCGGCTGCTTATAGGCCACGACCGCCAGCGTTTCCATGGCGGCCTGGCTGAGGGACTGTTTCTGCACAGGCTGAAGCATCCGCACCACGTCATCCGCATACAGTGCCCGGGTGGCCAGCTGCACCTGATGGCCGAACCGCCGCAGCATGAATCCCCGCTGATTGAAATCATAATCATCCCGCAGCTTGTTCAGTGCCGCCTCAATCTCCAGCATGGAAACACCCAGTGCCTTGGCCAGCTCATCCACGCGAACTGCCTCGCCGGACACAAACAGAATGGCTTCCACCCGACCTTCCAGTGTTCCGCCTTCCGTCATGGCGTTTCCTCCTCCGCTTCGTTTGTTTCTACCCGTCCCGGCAGCAGCAGAATGTCACCGTAAATTGCTTCCTGCTGAATGTGCATTTCCCCCAGCTTCAGCAGCTCCAGCAGAGCAAGGAAAAGGGTTACCACCTCTTCCTTGGTGGGTGCTTCGCTGAAGGCTTCCTCGAAGCGCATGCTGCCTCTTTCCCTCAGGCCTTGAATCAGGGTCAGCATGCACTCCTGCACGTTATGCTCATCCCGATGAATGTCCCGGGGGGCATAATGGTTCACTTCCGGCTCATCCTTGGCCGGCTTCCGCTGCCATATTCTGAGGAAGGCTTCCGTCAGTCCTTCCAGCGTCAATCCCGTCAGTTCCGTCTCCTGCGGCGGCAGAGGATATTCCTCCGGCAGCTTGGTAAACAGCTCTCTGGCCGCATCTTCGAATTGCTGCATGGCCACGGCCGTTTCCTTGAATCGCTTGTACTCCTCCAGGCGGCGAATCAGCGCCTGTTCAGGATCTTCTTCATCTTCCTCCAGCCTTGGCGGACGGGGAAGCATGGCGCGGCTCTTGATCTCCAGCAGGGTTGCAGCCATGACCAGGAATTCCGTTGCATCATCCATGTCCAGGTCGGCAGCATTCCGAACGGACTCGATATACTGATCCGTGATTTCGCTGACAAAGATATCCTTAATATCCACCTGAGCCTTGGTAATCAGGTGCAGCAGCAAATCAAGGGGCCCGTCAAAATCCTTGAGCCGAAAGGTCATGACCATGATGCTTCAGTCTCCTCAGGCTGCTCCCGTCATGAGCAGGAATAAGTGCAATACCGCACTGTAGATCGTCTCGTTTGCCCAGGTCAGCACGCTGGTCAAGGCACCGGAAAGGCACACCACCAGCAATACAATCTGTGCAATCTGGAATTTCTTCCGGTCAAGCTGAAGCTTACCCTTAAGAATGGTGTCATTCACCAAATGGTAGCCATCCAGCGGCGGAATCGGAATCAGGTTAAAGACGGCAAGCGACAGGTTGATCTGCCCCATCATCAGCAAAAAGCGCTGCACATATTGCAGCCAGGGATGTGCCATAAAGCTGACCATGTCAGTCGTTACCATGCCATACTCCAGGCGATAGGCAATGCTATACTGATAAGGATCCAGCGCAAGCAACATATTGCCGGAAGTGCTTTTCAGGTACTGATAGAATTCATCCGTCCACATCAGGCGGTTAATGCCCACGCTCAACGCCGCGCAGAGAATGAACAGAGACAAGTTCATGCAAATGCCGGCAACAGACACCAGAAAATCATCCCGGCGATAGTTGTGGAAGTTCCGCGGATTGACCGGCACAGGCTTTGCCCAGCCGAAACCCAAGAATACCATACAAATCGTACCGATGGGATCCAGATGCTTCCGGGGATCAAGGCTCAATCGCCCCATCCACTTGGCCGTAGGATCTCCGCAGCGGAATGCCACATAGCCGTGGGAAATTTCATGCAGGATCAGGCTCAGCAACACCGTTACCGAAAAATACAAAACATACAGCAGGAATCCCAAAGGATCGCTGGTCAGATAATTGATGTACCATTGCAGACGTCCGAACATATCATGCCTCGCTCCGGGTTAAATTTCCACACAGGGATACGTGAAAAATTATACCGTATTTCCTAGCCCTATGCAAGACGGCAAAAATCCCCTCATGGTCAAAACAGGGCAGTCAGCGGCATGTAAGCAATGGGCAGGAAGATAGCCGGCAGCAGATTGCCCACGCAGATATGCTTATCATAAATCATGTTCAGACCGATGCCGATAATCAGCAGTCCCCCGACCGCACTCATTTCATTGATAATCGCATCCGTCAGCAGAGGTGCCAGCCAAGTGGACATGAGAGCAATGGCACCCTGATAAATCAGCACTGCCACCGCAGACAGCGCAACGCCCATGCCCAGTGAACTGGACAAGAAAACTGCAATCACTCCGTCCAGCAGTGCTTTGGCAATCAAGGTGCTGTTGTCTCCCCGCAAGCCGCTGTCCAAAGCACCCACAATCGCCATGGCCCCCACGCAGAACACCAGTGTGGATGCCACAAAAGCGTTAGCAATGCCGCCGGTGCCGGACAGTTTCTTCTCCGCAAAGTTTCCCAGCCGTTCCATCTGCCGTTCAATGTTAATGGCACAGCCAATCAAGCCGCCCACTGCGATGCAAACAATCACGCAGAGAGTATTGGCTGTTTTCACGGCGCCCTGAATGCCAATCAGAATAATGCAAAGCCCCATGCCCTGCATCATGCACTCCCGCATCCGTGCAGGAATCCCCTTGCTGAGGAGGGTTCCAATCACCGTGCCAAGCAAAATTGCCCCTGCATTGATCAGCGTACCAAGCATCGTCCACGCCTCTTTTTGCGAAAATCTAACAGAAAAAGCGCCCATCATCCGCAAAGGAAAACGGGCGCTTTCAAGTCCGGGGAATTAGTTTGCAGCGGTCTCCACGGGATACACGGAAACCTTCTTCTTGTCACGGCCCAGGCGCTCAAAACGCACAACACCGTCAACCAGAGCGAAGAGGGTGTCATCCTTGCCCTTGCCAACATTCAGGCCGGGATGGATGTGAGTGCCGCGCTGACGAACGAGGATGTTGCCAGCCAGAGAGAACTGACCGTCGGCACGCTTCGGTCCCAGGCGCTTGGATTCGCTGTCGCGACCATTGCGGGTGGAGCCCATGCCTTTCTTGTGAGCAAATTGCTGCAAATTAAGCTTAATCATTGCATTTTCCTCCTATCTGATATGCAATCCGTAGGTTTTGAGGAAACTGTTCCGCCAAATCTTTCAAGCCCTGCTCCAGTGCTCCCATCAGCACCTGAGCGTCATGCTGCTGCATGTCCGTCATCTGCTTCGGAAGCCGGAAAGCAAGGATTCCTTCATCATTGGCCACAACGTCGCTGACGATCCCGCACACAGTCTCTAAGCTGTTAATGCAGGTAGCCCCCAGCACGGAAACCGCCGCACAGACAATATCGCTGCCTGCTTCAGCATATCCCGAGTGACCTTTGGCGGAGTAGCCGGTGAACCGACCCTCGGTATCCCGGCTAAACAAGGCACGGATCATTATGCGTTAATCGCAGTGATCTCTACCTTGGTGTAAGGCTGGCGATGACCGGCACGGCGATGATAGTTCTTCTTGCTCTTGTACTTGTAGATGATGATCTTCTCACCCTTCACCTGAGCAAGCACCTTGCCTTCCACCTTTGCGCCTGCGACAACGGGGTTGCCAATCTTCACGGCATCCTCGCCACCAACCATCAGCACATCGAAGGAAACAGCAGAGTCAACATCCTGATCGATCTTTTCGATGTAGATCACATCACCCTGGGAAACCCGGTATTGCTTGCCACCCGTTGCAATGATCGCATACATGGTGCACAGCACCTCCTGATACATACTCGCCGGGACCTGAGGTTGTACCGAAGTACATTTTTGCATACCTCTCCCGAGCGGCTTACCGAAAAAGAATACCATACAAATCCTTGTGTGTCAAGGCTTTCAGCAGGGTTTCTTGCAAAAATTGCAGCGAATCTTACCCCTGGACGCCAAAGAAAGTCTCCACCCGGTGTTCGTCCGTCGCATGAAACCCCCGCCAGCCCAGCGCAACCGCCGCTTCCACATTCCGGAGAGTATCGTCCAGGAAAAGGGTACGCTCCGGAACGCTGCCCATTCGCTGCTCTACCAGATGATAAATGGCAGGGTCAGGCTTGCAAACTTTTTCTACGCCGGAAATCACCATGTCATCAAAAAGTTTGAAGAAGGGGTGCACCGCTGCGGATTGATAGAAGAAGTCCCCGCCGTAGTTGGAAAGGACACAGGTCTTCTTCCCATGCTGCTTGCACGCATACAGTGCCGCAACCCCCGACGGAATCGCAGGAAGCCTGGTGGGCCAATCATAGATTGCCTGATGAATCACGGGAGCAATGGCAGCGTCATCCCCTACCATTTCACGTTCAATCTGCTCCAAGGGCTTCTTGCCCAGGTCGATTTCCGGCCAGAGCGGAGACGTATAAGCACGTTCCACTGCGATGCGCTGCTTTTCCTGATCCTCCGGGAAAAGCATAGCCGCCAGCTCCGGCGGATTCCACCGCAGCAGCACATTGCCCACGTCGAAAACAACGGTATCAATTTCATCCCATGGCATGGTTTCCGGCCACATGTTCATCCAACTTACCTCCTGCGGAATATGGAAACATGATACGATAATGTTTCGGAAAAATCAAGAGCGGCGTTCAGCATACACGTGCGGAGCGTATAAGCGGAAAGCAAAAAAAGATCGCCCTTTCCGGCCATGCAGGAGAAAAGGGCGATCGCTTGTTTCAAATTACTTGTTGTAGTTCACAACCAGAGAGAAGTCAGGAGCCTTCAGGGATGCGCCGCCAATCAGGCCGCCATCGATTTCAGGCTGCGCCATGAGTCCCTTCACGTTCTTGGGATTCATGCTTCCGCCGTACTGAATGCGAACCTTATCCGCCACATCCTGGCCATACTTCCGTGCCAGTGCCTTGCGGATCACGCCGATGGTCTCGTTGGCCTGCTCATCCGTAGCGGTCAGGCCGGTGCCGATGGCCCACACAGGCTCATAAGCAACCACCACGTCAGCCACTTCTTCCTTGGTGAGGCCGGTGAGAGCAATCAAGGTCTGATACTCCACCAGAGCATCCGTGTAGCCTGCTTCCCGGTCAGCCTTCATTTCACCCACGCACAGGATGACCTTCAGCCCGGCCTTCACAGCGGCAAGCACCCGCTGATTCACCGTAGCGTCCGTTTCACCAAAGTACTGACGGCGTTCGCTGTGGCCGATGATCACGTACTCCACGCCGGAAGCCTTCAGCATATCGGCACTCAGTTCGCCGGTATAAGCGCCGGACTCCTTCCAGTGCACGTTCTGGGCGCCCAGGTGGATGTTGCTTCCCTTAACTGCTTCGCTTACAGCAGCAAAGTCCACCGCCGGGACGCACACCACCACGTCGCAGTCAGCGTCAGCCACCAAGGGCTTCAGCTCCGTCACCAGCGCAGCCGCCTCCGCAGGGGTCTTGTTCATTTTCCAGTTGCCAGCAATAATTGCCTTACGCATTGTTTTCACCTCATGTGCATCAATTAACAAATTCATCGGCAAACGTCCCCACGGTGAAATCACCGCAGGGACGAAAGCTGTATCGGATTATTTCTCGTCCAGGCAGGCAACGCCGGGCAGGGTCTTGCCTTCCAGGAATTCCAGGGATGCGCCGCCGCCGGTGGATACGTGGGTCACCTTGTCGGCAAAGCCCATCTGCTCAATGGCTGCAGTGCTGTCGCCGCCGCCGATGATGGTCACGCCCTTGCACTCTGCCATAGCCTTGGCGATGGCACGGGTGCCTACGGCGAAGTTGTCAAACTCGAACACGCCCATGGGGCCGTTCCAAACCACGGTACCTGCATTCACCACTTCATTGGCGAAGATCACCTGGGTCTTGGGGCCAATATCCATGCCCTCGAAGTTATCAGGGATTTCCTTGGAATGCACGGTAATGCGCATGCAATCATTGGAGAAGCTGTCGCCGGCCTCGTTATCCACAGGCAGCAGGAACTTCACGCCGCGAGCCTTGGCCTTTTCCATCAGTTCCTTGGCCAGCTCCACCTTATCGGCTTCCAGCAGGGACTTGCCCACATGGCCGCCCAGAGCCACCTGGAAGGTGTAGCTCATGCCGCCGCCGATGATCAGGGTGTCTACCTTTTCCAGCAGGTTGTTGATGACGCCGATCTTGTCGGACACCTTGGCACCGCCCAGCACAGCCACAAAGGGACGAGCCGGATCTTCCAGTGCCTTGCCCATGACGGACAGTTCCTTGCCGATCAGATAGCCTGCCACGCAGGGAGACAGGAACTTGGTCACGCCCTCGGTAGAGCAGTGAGCGCGGTGGCAGGAGCCGAATGCGTCGTCCACATAGCAGTCAGCCAGAGAAGCCAGCTCCTTGGAGAAGCTTTCTTCGTTCTTGGTTTCTTCCTTGCGGAACCGGGTGTTCTGCAGCAGCACAACATCCCCGTCCTTCATTGCGGCAACAGCGGCCTTGGCCTTTTCGCCTACCACGTTGTCGTCATCAGCGAAGACCACGTCCTTGCCCAGCAGCTCAGACAGACGCTGTGCCACAGGAGCCAGGGAGAACTTTGCTTCCGGTCCGTTCTTCGGCTTGCCCATATGGCTGCACAGGATCACCTTGCCGCCATCGGCAATCAGCTTCTTGATCGTAGGCAGAGCAGCTACAATACGCTTATCGCTGGTAATCTTGCCATCCACCATAGGAACGTTGAAATCGCAGCGAACGAGAACTTTCTTACCGGCAACCTGGATGTCGTCGATCGTCTTCTTGGCCATGATACACACACTCCCTTAACATGTTACAATGGTTCAGTAATCTATTGCAAATGCCTTTTACAAGGCACGCAATTCAACTTTCTGCACTTGTGTGCAGTCGTCCCTAACATCATACCACACAACGCAAGCATTGGCAAGGGTTTTCACACAACATTGATATTTTTTAGGCAAACTTGTCTGTTCGGCACATGATTGTCCATTCTTCAAGCCTGTGCCCATGAAATCCCGATTGCCGTGCTCCATTAAACGGTAACAACCTCAATGCCGTCCATGGCTTCCTGAATCAGTGCTTCGCTATCCAGCCGTTCCTCGCCCCACAGAATCTTTTCCATCTTGGGATGGGTTGCCGGATGGCGAGGGGTGAACACGGTGCAGCAGTCCTCATAGGGCAAAGAAGAAGTCTCGAAAGTGCCGATCTTGTTGGCAATGTCAATAATTTCGGACTTATCGAAACCGATCAGCGGGCGGAAGACCGGCATGGATACAACGCTGTCCGTTGTTCCCAGCGCCTGCATGGTCTGACTAGCCACCTGACCAATGCTTTCGCCGGTGATCAATGCCTGACAATCTTCCTGCTGCGCCACACGCTCAGCAATGCGCATCATATACCGGCGCATGATCAGCGTGGTATATTCATCAGGACACTTATCATGGATTTCCATCTGAATATGGGTAAAGGGTACAATATGCACCCGAATACCGCAGCAGCTTTCGCTGAGGATTTTCGCCAGGGTCAGCACCTTTTCCTTGGCACGGTCACTTGTATAAGGATAGGAATGGAAATGCACCGCATTGATCTGCACGCCCCGCTTGGCAATCATCCACCCAGCTACAGGGCTGTCAATGCCGCCCGAAAGCAGCAGGGTCGCCCGGCCGTTCGTGCCCACAGGCATGCCGCCTACAGCCATCACCACCCGTACGTACAGGTAGCACATTTCACGAATTTCAATGTTCAGCATGTGCTGAGGATTCTTCATGACCACCTTCAGGTCAGGTCTGGCGTCCAGGATTCGTCCGCCCAGTTCCATATTGATTTCCGGAGAGCTCATGGGATATTTCTTGTCACTGCGCCGGGCATCCACCTTGAAGGTGCCGTTCAGCCCTTCCATCATCTTGACTGCCTGAGCGGCAATGGCATCGAAGTCATCCTTGGGCATTTCAATGGCAGGGCACACACTGTGCACACCAAACACTTTCGTAACCCGGCGGATGCACTCTTCCTGATCCGTAAAGTCGCTGACAAAAATGCGGCCGTCATGGAGCCATACCTGTCCCCCCACGTCCTTTACCGCATGGCGGATGCGCTTCACCAATTCCCGCAAAAAATAAGGGCGATTCAATCCCTTCAAGAAGATCTCACCAAAGCGAACCAGCAGCAATTCCCGCATTGTTTCCGTTTCTCCTATCGTCTCGTATACTTGGACAGCAGATCATAATGTGCCTTCACCCGGGCAATGACGTAGTCGATTTGTTCCTCAGTGTTCTCTGCACACAGGCTGAATCGAAGTGCACAGTCCGCCATGGCATTGGTCAGCCCCATGGCTGTCAACACAGAGGAAACCTTCTGCTTATGACTGGAGCACGCCGATCCGGCACTGACATAAATCCCGTCGCCCTCCAAAGCAAACAGCATGGTCTGGCTTCTTACCGGGGGCAGGCTAACGTTCAAAATATGAGGCGCAGCAGCAGGATCATCCAGTTCGGGGCCGTTCAGCACTGCCTGAGGAATCGACTTCATCAAGCCATCGTACAGCCGCCGCTTCAGCGCTGCCATTTTCGCCGGTGCATCCGCTGGATAGATGGACACCGCTTCGCCCATGCCCAGAATGCCCGGCATATTTTCCGTGCCGGAACGATAGCCGTCTTCCTGCCCGCCGCCGAAGATGACCGGACTTACCTTGTGCCCCTTGCGAACAATCAGTGCACCTACGCCTTTGCTGGCGTGAATCTTGTGACCGGAAAAGGCATAGGAATCCACGCCCAACTTGTTAAAGTCAAAGGGTACACGCAGGAATCCCTGCACACCGTCCACATGCACAGCCGCTTTCGGGCACAGCCGCTGTTTCAGCCGTACAATCTCCTCAATGGGCTGAATGGCACCTGTCTCGTTATTAACCTGCATGACGCAAATGAGGCGCACGTCCTCCCCCAGCATGCTTTCAAGCTTCGCCAGATCCGCTACGCCCCGATGATCCACCGGAATGTGCTCCACCGAATAGCCAAGTCGCTCCGCTTCCTGTGCGCAGTTCAGCACCGCAGGATGCTCCACGTTCAGAATCAGTACCCGTCCGGGCTGATGCAGACTGCGCAGATAGCCGCAGATAGCGATATTATCCGCCTCTGTACCGCAGGAGGTGAAGATGAGCCGCTGTCCGGATGCGCCGGCCGCCTTCAAGCAGGTTTTTCTCGCCGAAGAAAGCTTCTTTTCCGCCTCCATGGCTGGACGGTAAAGTGCCGAAGGATTGTACCATTCCTCCGTCAGTGCCTTGGTCATCATCTCCACCACAGCAGGTGCCGGCTTGGTGGTGGCACTGTTGTCCAAATATACTTCCATCATTTGTCCTGCAACGCTCCGTGAGGCAGATACTGCTTGATGTAGTCCACCATTTCTTCGTTCGGTTCCATGATGATCAGCCGCTTATTGCCTTCCTTTTGGAAATAGAAATAATACAGCTCCGCTCCCCGGTTCAAAAACCAGTTGCTGGTCTTGATACCGTTCATGGATACATACCGCTTGAAGCTCTGACTGTTCACCAGCCCGAAAGCGTCCACGTTGCGTACCTTCAAGGAGCCAAGATTCTTCCGCTTCTGATTATTGAAAACCTGCGCAAAATCCAAATCCCCGTTGGTGAAGGTATACTCGTATTCTGTCCGCAGGCGATCCCTGAAAAGGAAAAGCACCACGGCAACTGCCGCAAACAGCAGCAGTTCAATAAGGGTCATGACGCTGAAGCTCACAAAAATGACCTGCAAAAGCAGCAGCGCATACAGGCCGGAAAGAACCAACACAGCCAGAGACAAATAATACAGCACCTCATTTGCCGTACGCTGATGCTTGACCACGACCTGCTCTGTAAAACGATCCATTGTTTTTCCCCCTTCACTTATGGTTGATTACGACACAGAGAAGCAAAGTGCCACGATAATGCCGATGAGTGCCCCGGCGGCCACCTCAATGGGCTTATGGCCAACCAGTTCCTTCAGGTTGTCATCGGAAATCGGCTGTCCGTCAATGAACACATTGCGGAGGATTTCATTGATAACTTGTCCCTGCTTGCCGGTTTCCCGGCGAACCCCGGTTGCGTCATACATCACGATGGCTGCCAAGGTAAAGCAGGTTGCGAAAATCGGACTGCCGAAGCCCTCCGTCATGCCCACCATCAGCGCAAGGGATACTACAAAAGAGGTATGGGAGGATGGCATTCCCCCCGAACCAACCAGCCGACGCCAGTTCCAGTGCTTTTCCACCAACGCATGAATGACCACCTTCAGTGCCTGGGCAATAAACCAGGACAATACGGCACAGAGCAGTACACGGTTGGTGAACATATCCAGTATGGAGTTCAACTCCACCACCTCGTTTCACCTCTATTGTACCCTGTTTAGGGTGTTCTTCGCAAGTTCCTGAAAAAATTTCACACCTTGGTCAAAATGATTCGCCGCATCACAGGCCAAGCGGATATGTTCCGCCGCATCCTGCTTTGTGCCATGGATACCCTTCAGGGCGACCCAAGTCATCTTCCCCTGCTGTGCATCCATGCCGGTTTGCTTGCCCATGACCTGTTCATCACCGATCACGTCCAGCAAGTCATCCACCATCTGAAAGGCCATGCCCAGATGATACCCATAGGAAATGCCCGCCTCAATTTCCTCCTGCTCGGCACCGGAGAGAATCAATCCTGCTTCCAGAGGAGCAATCAGCATGTCCGCCGTTTTATGGGCATGAATATAGGTCACTTTTTCTTCCGTAACCTGACCGCCCTCCTGGGTCACGTCCATGACCTGACCTGCCACCATACCGGTGACGCCGGCACGTCGGGCAATGGCTTCCGCTGCACGCAGCCCCTGCAGGGAATCTGTCTTGCAGGCGGTACGAAGCATCAGCTCCATGGCACCGTGCAGCAGACCGTCTCCTGCCAGAATGGCCATACCTTCGCCAAACACCACGTGATTGGTAGGCTTGCCCCGGCGAAGATTATCGTTATCCATAGCCGGCAAATCATCATGAATCAGGCTATAGGTATGGATCATTTCCAACGCGCAGGCATAGGGCATGACGGATGAAAGATCCGTACCCATGGCATCACACACAGCCAGCAAAAGCACGGGACGGAGCCGCTTTCCGCCTGCTTCCAGGGAGTACGCCATGGCTTCCTTCAGCCGCTCCGGCATATGCCCCAAGCCGGATAACTGCCGGGGCAAAGCCTGCTCCACCAGTGCCGCATATTCTCCGGCGGATTTCATGCTTCATCCTCCTCAATGGGCACTTCCACGTCTGCGCCGTCCTTTCCGGTACGCAGCACGGTCAGCCGCTGAGTCGCATTTTGCAGCTCCTGTTCCAGCTGGGCGGCCATTTTCATGCCTTCTTCATAGGCACGGAGGGACTCCTCCAAGGGCATTTCGCCCTTTTCCATGCCGGAAATAAGCTGCTCAAGGGCGTTCAGCTGATCTTCAAAAGAGGGTTTCTTCTTTGCTGCCATGGTTACGTATTCTCCTCAATTCGTTTCACATTGACGCTGCCATCGCGGAATCGCAGGGTAAAGGGACGCTGATCTACCGCCTCTGCGCTGGTGATCAGCCTGCCTGCCGCATCCAACGCCATGGCATAACCACGGTTCATCACCCGTGCCGGATCCATCATGGTTAGGCTTGTTTTCGCCTGTTCCAGCCGCACCTGCTTGCGATGCAGGATGCTGTCCATGGCATGATCCAGCCGAATCTTCTTCATGGCAATTTCAGGTACATAGGATGTGACTTGACTTTCCAGTTCCTTTTGCAGCCTTTGCCGGCAGTTCTCCAGCTGCTGCATAATGCGGTTGATCCGCTTTTCCGGCTGCTGCCCTTCCAGTCTTCTCGAAAGGTTCAGCAGCTGAATACGCTTCTGCTGCACTGCATTCTCCGTTTGTTTCAGGAGCCGCTGCCTTTGCATGCGAAGGGCTTCCAGCATCTCCCGGCGATCCGGCACGGCCATTTCCGCTGCATTGGAGGGTGTGGAAGCACGGGCGTCCGCCACAAAATCGCTGATGGTAAAGTCCGTTTCATGGCCAACGGCGGAAATAACAGGAACAGGACAGGCCGCAATGGCTCGGGCAACCTTCTCTTCATTAAACGCCCAAAGATCCTCCATGGAGCCGCCGCCCCGCCCGATGATCAGCACATCCACTTCAGGCAATGTTCCTGCCTTGGCGATGGCCTTGGCAATCTCCTCTGCCGCTCCCTCGCCCTGCACCTTCACCGGCAGCAGCACCAAGGGAACGCCGGGATCCCGAGCCGCAGACACACGGCGAATATCCTGAAGCACCGCCCCTGTCCGAGCGGTTACAACGGCAATCTTCCGCGGCCGCAGGGGCAAAGGACGCTTTCGGGATTGGTCAAACAATCCTTGCGCCGCAAGCTTGGCCTTCAGCGCCTCGAACTGTTGAAACAGCGTGCCCTTGCCTTCCGGCCGCATGGCTTCCGCATACAGCTGATAGGTACCGGCCTCCGGGTAAAGGCTGACACTGCCTGTGGCGATCACCCGCATGCCGTCCTCCGGGCGGATGCTCATGTTCATGGCATTCTGCCGAAACATGACACAGGCAATGCGGCAGCGCTCATCCTTCAGGGTAAAGTACCAGTGTCCCGAAGAATGCCGCTTGAAATTGCTAATTTCTCCCCGAAGTCTGACATGCCGCAGGATGCTGTCGTTGGCAAGAATGCTGCGGGCATACTCATTCAAGTCGCTGACTTCAAGTATCATGTCATCCATCAGCATTCAAGCCTTTCCGCCGCTTCCAGTGTGTTTTCCATCAGCATGGCAATGGTCATGGGCCCGACGCCGCCGGGCACAGGGGTAATCCAAGATGCAACTTCCTTAACTTCATCAAAGGCCACATCCCCCACCACCTTGCCATCGACCCGGGTGATACCCACGTCAATGACCACGGCTCCGGGCATCACCATATCTGCGGTAACAAATCCCGGCTTGCCTACGGCGGACACCAGAATATCGGCACGGCGTGTGTGCTCCCTCAGTTGCGCCGTGTGACTGTGACAGATGGTTACGGTGCAATTCTGTTCCAGCAGCAGCATGGCAATGGGCTTGCCCACAATGTCGCTGCGGCCGATGACCACGGCTTCTTTCCCGTTCAGATCAATGCCGGTGTGCTTCAGCATGGCCATAATGCCCTTGGGCGTGCAGGGAACCACCTGCTTTTGTCCGGTGAACAGCATGCCTGCATTCACCACATGGAACCCGTCCACGTCTTTTTCCGGACGGATCAGCGCCAAGGCTTTCTTTTCGTCCAGCTGAGGCGGCAGGGGCAACTGCACCAAGATACCATGAATGGCATCATCTTCATTCATTCCCTCAATGGCTTTTTCCAAGTCTTCCTGGCTTGTCCCTTTGTCCAAAATAACGGTACGGGAGCAAAAGCCGACCTTGTCGCAGGCATTCTGCTTGTTACGCACATAAATTTGGCTGGCAGGATCATCACCTACCATGATAACACCCAGGCAAACGTCAATGCCCTGCTTGTTCAATTCAGCTGTCCGCTTTGCAACCTTTGCCTTGATTTCAGCCGATAAAGCCTTGCCGTCCAGAATCTGTGCTGCCATACCATATCCCTCCGACTTACTCTCTGTCGCTTCTTACAAGTGACTGTCGTTCCCGGGGTTTTCCTCGATGGTTCGCCTGTATGCTTCCGCTCCGATCAACGCCACGCCAACCGCATTATCGCCGCTGTACTCCGGCTTGCCGAAGCAGACACGGAATCTGATGTCCTTCTTGTGAATCCGTTCCGTCACCAGCTGCCGGAACAGCTGGGAGGAAGCCACACCGCCGGCAATCAGCACCTGACGGATATTTTTCGCTTTGCCTGCCTGAAGTACAAGCCGTGCTACCGTGCGTGCCAGCAGATCATACACTTCCATGGCAATGTTCTCTCGAGGCATGGTTCCCATGGAAATCCACCGCTGCGCCTGGGTTTCTGCCCCGGAAAGGTGACACCACAATCCTGACGGATCCATGCTGGTGGGCAACAGTGCCTGACTCTTTCCCTGCCGTGCCAATGCTTCCAAGTGAGGTCCCGCCGGAAAGGGCAGTCCCAGTGCCACGCCGGTGCGGTCTACCAGCTGACCGGCATGCAGATCCAAAGATCCGCCCAGCAGCTTCAGCTGACCGGCCGCATAACCGAGCACTTCGGTCGTGCCGCCGGACAAGTGCACTGCCAGCATGGGGGCCTGCCCATCCACACCGCTGTCTACCATAGCGGCATAAATGTGTCCGCGCTGATGGCTACATGCAAAGCAAGGGACGCCAAGCACCGCAGCCAAACTGCGAGCTTGTGCATCCCCTACTTGAAACGCAGGCATATAGGAGCTCTCATCATCTCTTGGATACCGAGAGGCGCATACAGCCGCCACCCTATGACCCTTAATGGTCTCTGCAACTTCCTGCATCCGTTCCGGCAACTGTTTGGTGTGAATAAACACCATTTCGCTTTGCCGAAGGCCTCGCTGTCCCTCCGGTACAGGCAACAGCTTCCGGCTGGATGCAATCACCTGTCCACCCAAGGTCACCGCCGCGGCAGATGTGGTGTAGCAGCTGGTATCCAGTCCGATGACCACATCCTCCATCATGCCTGTGCCTCTTTGTCCCGAAGGATCGTGCCGAGAACGCCGTTGATAAACCGGCTGCTGTTGTCCGGATCGGAATACCGGTTGGCCAGCTCTACCGCCTCATTGATGGCCACACTGCCGGGAACATCCTGCTTGTAGAGAATCTCCCAGCAAGCCAGACGAAGAATGGTCAAGTCCACCCGGGGCATGCGCTCCGTCGTCCAGCCGCGGCTTGCGGCAGCAATCTTTTCATCCAGCTCATCCAGGTGTTCCATCACGCCGCCGAGCACTTCTTCGATGTAGCCCCGATCTCCCTTGTTGGGCTCATTCTGCCCGACAGGATCAGCGTTGCCGGCAGTTTCCTCCCGCAGCTCATCATAGATCATCTGAAGCGTTTCTTCGCCGCCCTCACCGCCGGAAATGTGTTCGAAAATCATCTGCATTGCCGCTGCCCGTGCAGTCGATCGTGCCATAAGTCAAGCGCTCCGTTCTTGTTTTATTCTTTGCATCGTACTTTTCAAGGATCAAAGGTTCTACCGATTGCTGGTCTGCTTAAAGGCTGTCCTTCGGCGGAAACAGTTTATTCACTGCATCCTTAAGGAATGCAGACTTGTCCTTCACGCCGCCGATGAATGCACCGACTGCGCACAGAAGGGCAACCAGCACCGTCTTCCAGAAGCCGATGGTCAGCAGAAGCACAGCCACAATCGCCCCAACAATGCCGCAGAAAATGCCACAGGCAGGGGTGCCCCAGGTGGTCATTTCATGAACGATTTCATTCAGTGACTTCATCTTCGGCCTCCTTTGCCTCCTGCACAGCTTCCGTATCCTCTGTTGCTTCCGGTTCGGTCTTGTCCTCCTGCTCCGCTTCCGCCTCCGCAGGAAGTTCCTCTTCCGGCTGTTCATCGGACGTTGCTGTTTCTTCTACTGCAGACTCTTCCTTCGCAGGTTCTTCCGCCGGCTTTACCTCTTCAGGTGCAGGTGTTTCTTCCTTCTTTGCTTCGCTTGCCTGAAGCAAGGGTGCGGCCGCAGGGGAAATTACGCCCTGCACAGCATAGGGAGAATCCTTGGCCTGATCCGCCGAAGTATCCACCTGCACGCAGACTTCCTTCACATCCACGCCGGAACAGGAAGTCAGATATGTGCGAATCTGCTTCTGCAATGCGCCTACCGCCAAAGGAATGCTGACGCCGCTAGCCAAGGTGATGTGCACCTTCACCGTGACGCCGTCCTTTTCAGGCTCAATGCGCATGGCATTCAGCTTCATTTCAGGATGACTTTCCACGCACTGGTGGGTTAACGCTTCCATGGCTTTGAGGGAAATGCTCAGCTCTCCCCCTTCAGCCTGCTGGGTGACAAAGCCGCGCTTGCCCTTTTTGTGCCGGAAGAGCATGAAGAAGCAATACAAGCCCACCAGCAGCAGTGCCAAAGCAACCGCTGCGTAAATGATCAGCGCCGTGGTTTCCGTGCCGGATACCCAAGCGCTCATAAGCTCCGTTACCGGCACATTGCAAAACACCTGCGCAACAATGCCTACGCACAATGCCAGCAGCACAAGACCCGCCAGTGCCACCAGCAGTCTGTCCAGTACCCGAATTTTCATCAGCGATGCCTCCCTTCACCATGCGGTGCATCGTTCCTTTGCCTTAGGCCTGAGGCTCCTCCGCATCGTCTGCCGCTTCCTGAGGAGCATCTTCGGCCTTCGGTGCTTCCTCCGTCTTAGGGGCTTCCGGTTCTTCCGTCTTCGCTTCTACCTTGGGAGCTTCCGGTGCAGCAAGGGCAGCCGTGTCCTTGCCGGCTTCCAATGCCGTCTTGTTCTCCTTTTCGAAGCTGACGCCCTGCACATGTACATCCACCCGTACCACATGGAGCCCGGTCATGGACTCGATGGCCTTGCGGACACTCTCCTGCGCATCCTGTGCAGCCTTCTGAATCGGCGTGCCGTATTCTACAATGATGTACAAATCAACACTGGCTTCTTCCGTGCCGATTTCTACCTTGACGCCCTTGGTAATATTGCGATTCTTGCTCAGGATGCTGCCGGAAACATTGCACATGCCGGCAATGCCTTCTACTTCAGCAGCAGCAAGGCCTGCAATGATGGACACCACCTCATTGGCATAGGTGATATTATTGGTCGGTTCCGTATCCTGCTCCATGTTCATGGGCAAGGTATCTTTCTTTGCAGCCATTTCAACAAGACCTCCTTTTGGGATTCCACCCTAGTATAGCAGATTTTCATCCGCTTGGCAACTGAAACGAAATTGGAAGTCATGGCCTGTCATTTGCCTGATCCGCACGCCGGCAAGCTCTGTTTTTTTCAAAACACCTCGGCACTCCTTTCATCAAAAAAGAATGCCGAGGTGCTGCTTATTTACTTTCCGTTAGGCTTTCCGCACGAACAAAATGCCCAGTGTTCCCGGTCCGCAGTGGGTGGTGACGGTAGACCCAGCATCCGTTTCAAGGATTTCCTCAAAGTCGGGCACGATTTCACGAATCTTGCAGCGCACGGCTTCCACGTCCTCCGGCTTGCACTTGGTATGGGTAATGAAAATCCGGTGGGTATCAATATCCTGCCGGTTCTTCAGCCGATCTTCCACATAGTCCAGCATGACCTTACCGATGCGGCCGCGGAATTTTTCTCCAGGCAGCATGGCACCATCCTTGACCTCGATGCAGGGCTTCAGGTGCAGCAGATTCGCACCGAACATGGACAGCGCATTGCACCGTCCGCCTTTGTAAAGGTACTCCAAGGTATCAATGACAAAGCTGGCTTCCACCCGAGGCACCATGTCCTTGCAGCTGAGATAAATCTCCTCCGCAGACTTTCCTGCCGCCGCCATTTCCGCCGCATGAAGGGTGACCAAGCCCTGACCGGTAGACAGATTTCTGCTGTCCACGACAAACACGTTGTCCATGCCTTCCGCAGCCTTGCAGGCATTAGCATAGCAGGCAGAAAACAGACTGCTGATGCACACCTGCACCACGGCATAGCCCTTTTCCGTCCATTGCTTGTAAACCCGGCGGTATTCCTCTACATTCACTGCGCTGGTTTTGGGCAGCTTACCGGACTTGCCCACATAATCATAAATATCTTCCGGCTTGATCTCCATGCCATCCTTCAGATAATTATCCCCCAAAGCAACAGAAAGAGGTGTGATTTCAATATCGTATTTTGCCACCAAGTCCTTGGAAAGATCGCATGTGCTGTCAGCAATCACCTTGACGTTCATCCGCTCAGCTTCCTCCATTCACTCCCGTTAGCCCCAGGCCACGGTAAAAGACCCATGGTAGGCATTATAAAGCGAACAGAGCCGCATTGCAAGCATCATTTGCCGGGCAAATCGGGGTGTTTGTGTAAAAAGGAAAAGGAGAACCGCTCGAGCCAAGCGATTCTCCTCGTGCAATAACCGGTTACATTACTTTGCAATGTAAGCAGACTTGTAATCAACACGGAGTCCGCAGCCATTACGCAGGATGCCCTTCACATTTTCCTTGGACACCCAGGAACGGGTCTGGAAGAAGGTAGGTGCAATCACCATATCCTGCTCAATCAGCAGCTTCTCAGCATCCTGGAGCACAGCCAGCCGTTCATCCCCGGACAGCGTTGCAGCCTTTTCAATCAAGGCATCGTACTCGGCACTGTTGTAGCCGCTCTTGTTGTAGGGGCTGTCGGACACAAACAGATCCAAGAAGGACAGCGGATCATTGTAGTCAGCACCCCAGCCTTCCTTACCGATGGTGAAGGCTTCGGACTTGTATTCTTCCTGACGCAGTGAATACTGGAGGGACTTGATTTCTACATCTACGCCCAGCACCGTCTTCCAGTACTGCTGGAACACCTGTGCCGTCTTCAGGTTGTTGTCGCCCTGACCGATAACCAGGCTCAGGCCGATTGCGTTGAACTCGTCCACCGTCTTGCCCAGTTCAGCCAGGCCGGTGTTCAGTTCAGCAACTGCGTCCTCAGCCGTGCTGCCGTTTCCGCAGTCCGTGTAAAGGTCGCCGTTGTTGTCACGGAAGTCTGTGCCGCCTACGCCGGTGATCGAGCCGGGCACATAGCCGTAAGCAGGCGTAGAGCCGGTGCGCATGAAGTCATTCATGTAAGAGACCCGGTTCAGTGCCATGGAGAAAGCGCGACGGATGTGCACATTGGCAAAGTACTCATTCTTGAAATTGAACATGACGTACTCGGTCACGGGCTCCGTCACGGAAACGAAGCCGGGCTCATTGCGATACATGTCCAGATAGTCAGCCTGCACGAGCATAACATCCAGCATGTCGCTGTTGTACATATTCACGATTGTGCTGGTTTCCGTTGCCATGTTGAACACAATCTTGTCCAGATACACATGCTCGGCATCCCAGTAATAGGGGTTCTTTTCCACGGTGATGGACTGAGAAGTCACCCACTCCGTCATCATGAAAGGGCCACTGGAAACCATGTGATCCACATCCATGAAGAACTTGTCGCCGCATTCCTCATCGTAGTGAGCAGGAATGACAGAGAACTGAGGAATTACCAAAGAGGACAGGAAATAGTCCGTGCGGCTGGTCAGCGTCACCTGAAGGGTCTTCTCGTCCAGCGCCGTTACAGCCACATCATCCGCCGAGCCCTTGCTGGTGTTATAGTCTTCAGCACCTGCAATGGGGTACAGCATGTAAGCATACTCAGAAGCCGTTTCAGGTGCAAGAACCTTCTTCCAGGTATACTCGAAATCCTGCGCGGTAATGGTTTCACCATTGGAGAACTTCGCATCACGAAGATGGAAGGTGTACACCAGGCCATCGTCGCTGATTTCATAGCTTTCAGCCAGACCGCTGCCCATTTCAATTGCGCCATGCTCACCCTGACGAACCAAGGTTTCCATGCAGGTCATCAGCACGCTGCTGCCCTCTTCCGTGGACTCGGTCAGGGGGTTAATATCCGTCAGGTCGACGGGCAGGGAAACATTCAATACCTGCTCATCAGCCAGTTCGGGTGCGTCCTCAGCCATGACTGCTGCACAGGAAAACGTCATAACTGCCGCCAAAGCCAATGCCAAGATCTTTTTCATTGGGGTAACATCCTTTCCTAAATGAATTATGGAATCCTGTAAGAACAGGGAACCATCACTTGTGGGCTGCCATGTACGCTTCAATTTCCTCAACGGTTCTCGGAATCTGGTTCGACAGATACTCAGCTCCGTTTTCCGTAATGAGCACATCATCCTCAATGCGTACACCAAAGCCCAATTCCGGGAAATACGCACCCGGCTCCATGGTCACCACCATGCCTGGAGCCAAGAGCTCCCGGTCGCCTACATCGTGGCAGTCCAGTCCAACATAGTGGCTTACGCCGTGCGGAAGGATTCTGGTCATCTCATCCATTTGCTTGATGAGGCCAGCCTCCATCAGCTTCTCGCCAATGGCCTCGCGAGCGATGCGCAAGGTATCTTCTACCGGTTTGCCGGGGGCAAGGAATGCAAAGACTTTCTGCTGACCATACAGCACTGCATTGTATACCGTCTTTTGCAAGTCGGTGAAATGGCCGTTTACCGGCAATGTCCGGCTGATGTCCGCTGCATAGTAACCAAATTCAGCCCCGAGGTCAAGCAGTACAACTTCACCATTGTGCACAACTTGGTTATTATCCGAATAATGAAGAACATTGGAGTTCTTCCCTCCGGCAATAATGGAATCAAATGCCACATCTTTGGCACCGTTCATTTTAAGAGCGAAGTCGAAATGAGCCTCCAGCTCCATTTCATTGACCCCATCGCGGAGATGATCCATGATGGCAGCAATGCCCTTGGCAGTAATGTCAATGGCCTTCCGCATGCAGTCCAGTTCATCCTGACTTTTGAATCGACGCAAGTTGTTCACTGTTTTGGTGATGGAACCAACCTGCAGGTTAGGATAGGCATCCGTAATACGCTGGCACATGTCGTTTTCCGGATAGCGAACCGTATCCAGTTCCCGTTTATGGAAATCGAAAAGCACATGCTCAAAGTTATTTCTGGAAAGGAGTCGTCCGATTTCCCAATCGAAGCGATCCAGATACTCTGCTGCATGAACGCCGCTTTTTGCCAGCACGTCATCCTTATCGGCCATCTTGCCGAAGTAGCGTTCCAGATAGGGATCAGGCCTATCAAAAAACAGCCATTCTTTTACAGAGCCATCCAGCTTGGTAATCATCAGGAACTGATTCGGTTTATCAAAGCCGGTCATGTAATAATAATTGCGATTGACACAAAAAGGATAATCCATGTCCAGCGTTTTTTGCTTGGCAATCCCTGCAAAAAGAAAAGTCAGTGATTGATCCGGCAGTTGTTCCTCAAGGGCTTTTCTGCGGCTGACAAAAACATCAGCATGCATGTGTATCCTTCCTTTCTGTCTGAGTCACTTGCAATGCTTCATCATGGTAACATGCCACAAAATGCCCAGGCGTTACTTCCCGCATAGGCGGCATGGTTTTCTTGCATGCTTCTGTGCAGTAAGGGCATCTGGTTTGAAATTTGCAGCCCTGCATAATCGACACGGGGCTCGGTACATCCCCTTGCAGTTTGATGCGGGGACGTGCCCGAGAGGCATCAGGATCTGCAAAAGGCACTGCAGACAAGAGTGCACAAGTGTATGGATGCATGGGATGCTGCATCAACTCATGGGAAGGGGCAAATTCCATCATGGAGCCCAAATACATAACTCCGATGCGGTTGGAAATGTGCTCCACCATGGCAAGATCGTGTGCAATGAACAAATATGTCAGGTGAAGTTCCTTCTGCAAATCGTGCAACAGGTTGATTACCTGTGCCTGAATCGACACATCCAGAGCGGAAATGGGTTCATCGCAAATAATCAGCTTAGGTTCCACAGCAAGAGCACGAGCAATGCCTACCCGTTGGCGCTGACCGCCGGAGAACTCATGAGGGAACCGGTTTGCTTGCTCCGGCAGCATACCAACCAGCTGGAGCAGCTCGTAAATACGCTTTTGTCGCGCTGCGCCACGATACATTTTGTGCAGGTCAAGCCCTTCGGCAATAATATCCGCCACCGTCATGCGGGGATTCAAGGACGCATAGGGATCCTGGAAGATCATCTGCATGTCCTTGGTCAGCGCAAAGGCCTCTTTTCGGTTTAGCCGGGTAATATCTTTCCCCTGAAAGAGCACTTGTCCGTCCGTCGGCTTGTACAGACCAATGAGAGTTCTGCCAAGCGTCGTCTTACCGCAGCCGCTTTCGCCCACCAGACCGACCGTTTCTCCCTCTTCCACAAAGAAGGAAACATCATCTACCGCACGAAGTATCTGCTTGTGTCCCACGGGAAAATACTTTTTCAAATTCTTTACTTCCAGCAGCATTTATTTATCCTCCCGTTCAAAGCGATTGTTCACGTGAGGTGCAAATTCATGCTGAAGCCAGCAGCGAACCGTATGTCCTTCCCCTGCTTCCGTTTCTTCCGGCAAATGGTCATGGCATACGGCCATGCAGTAATCGCACCGTGCGGCAAAAGGACAGCCCTTGGGCGGATTCAGCAAGTCAGGCGGCGTACCCTGAATAGGAATCAAAGGTTCATCGCTGTGATCCAGCTTAGGAATGGAATCCAGCAATCCCCATGTATACGGGTGCCTTGGGTGATAGAACAAATCCCGGACACTGCCTTGCTCCACTACCACGCCGGCATACATCACCGCCACCCGATCTGCGATATCTGCCACAACGCCCATGTCATGGGTAATAATCAAAATAGCCGTACCCAGCTTTTGTCGCAGATCCAGCAGCAAATCCACAATCTGGCTCTGTATGGTCACGTCCAGTGCCGTGGTTGGCTCATCGGCAATCAGGATTTTCGGATTGCACACCAATGCCATGGCGATCATGGCTCGCTGTCGCATACCGCCGGAAAATTCATGAGGATATTGACGCATACGCTGTTCAGGATTGGACAGTCCCACCATGCGCAGCATGTCCACTGCACGGCTGTAAGCCTCTTTCCGGCTTACCTTTTGATGCTTCAGGATAGCTTCCGTTATCTGCTTTCCCACACGAGTGGTCGGGTTCAGTGAAGTCATGGGATCCTGAAAAATCATGCTGATTTCATGCCCCCGGATTTTTCGCATTTCTGCATCCGAGTATTTCAGCAGATCTTTGCCTTCCAGCGTAATGGAACCGCCCTCCACAACCGTTGGCGGTACAGGATTCAATTGCAGAATGGACTGGGCCGTTACAGACTTACCGCATCCGCTTTCCCCCACCATGGCCAACACTTCGCCTGCATGCAAGGTCAACGAGACGCCTCGAACCGCCTGCACCTTGCCAGCGTATGTATTAAAGGAAATGCGAAGCTCATCAATTTTTAGCAACGGTTGTTTTTCGGACATCATTCGCACCTCCTTAATGGCGCAGTTTGGGATCAAATGCATCCCGCAGACCGTCACCCAGCAGGTTAAAGCTAAGCATGGTCAGCGAAATTAAAAGTGCAGGGAAGAACAGTTGATACGGATAGAGCTGCAGCATCTTTGCCCCATCATTGGCCAAGGTGCCCCAGCTTGCCAGCGGTACAGGAATGCCCATGCCCAAGTAGGACAAGGTTGCCTCCGTGAAAATAGCACTGGGGATGGAAAAGGTTAAGTCAATGATGATAGGCCCCATAATGTTGGGAATCATGTGCTTAGCAATGATATGGCTGAATCTGCCACCCAGTGTCTGCGAGGCCATAACATATTCCGAGCTCTTCATTTGGAGGATTTGACCTCGCACGAGTCTCGCCATGGAGCCCCAGCCCGTAATGGCAATGGCAATGATGATGGTATTCAAACCGGAGCCCATAATGACCATCAGCAGAATCACCCAAAGCAAATCAGGAATGGTGTAGATGATTTCCACACCACGCATCATGATCAAATCCACCTTTCCGCCAAAGTAGCCGGAAACGCCGCCGTACAGGATGCCAATCAGCACATTGATAATCGTAGCAACCAAAGCAATGGTCAGTGAAACTCTTGCACCAATCCAGCAGCGGGTAAAGATATCACGTCCCAAAGTATCCGTACCAAACCAGTGCTCCGCAGAAGGTCCCTTATTTACGGCAAAAATGTCCTGAGTAGCATAATCATACGGAGACAGCATGGGAGCAAAGATTGCCATGAGTGTAATCAGCAGCAGCACTGCCACAGAAGCCATGGCTACATGGTTCTTCTTAAGCCGCCTCCAGGCATCTTTCCAAAAGGTCGTTGAAGGACGCTGACTGGTAGTCGCTGCCGTATCCACAGGAAGCTGCTCAAACATTTGCCGAGTAATTTCATGTTCTGTTTTCTTGGTCATGTTCAAGCACCTCCTTAATCCATTTTCACCCGAGGATCAACCAGCATGTACACCACGTCCACCAAGAGCATGGTCACAATCATAATGATGGCATAGAACGCTGTCATGCCCATGATCATGGTATAGTCGCTATCCTTCACGGCATTAACCAAATATTTTCCCATACCCGGTATGTTGAAAATATTCTCCATAACAAAGGAACCTACCATGGTAGAGGCAATCATGGATCCGGACACCGTGATAATCGGCATCACTGCATTGCGGAAAGCATGCTTCCAGATAATCGACATACCGGACAAGCCCTTTGCTTTTGCGGTTTTGATATAATCCTGGGACATAACATCCAACATGGAAGTGCGCATCATACGAGCAATATAGGCAATCATGCGCAGCCCCAGTGCCAAGGTTGGCAGCACAAACGCTGCAAACGTTCCCCAACCGGCCACGGGAAACCATTTCAGTTTAACTGCAAAGACATACTGAAACAGGCTGCCAAAGACAAACGCCGGTACGGAAACCCCCAGAATAGAAATAATAATGACCAGGTAATCCGGCCACTTACCTCTTTTCACGGCGGCCAATATGCCAAAGATAATGCCCAATGCCAAACCCACCGCACAGGCAGACAGTCCGAGCGCCGCCGAAACCGGGAACCCCGTTGCAATGATTTCGTTTACAGAACGTCCCTTATATTTGAAGGAAATACCGAAATCGCCGTGCAGCAGGTTATTCATATAGGTGATGTATTGCTCGAACAAGGGTTTATCCAAGCCGTATTTGGCCTCCATGTTCGCACGGATTTCAGGCAAGATCATTTTTTCATTGGCGAAGGGATCGCCGGGAATGGATTTCATCATAATAAATGTTGCCGTCAAAATCAGCCACAGCGTCAAAATCGCCATCAGCAGCCGTTTGACAAAATATCTTGCCACTTGATCATCTCCCATTCTGTATAAGGGCTCGATGGTGAAGAACAGGACCCATCAGCCTCTCCTGTTCGCTCGCCAAAGAGAAGGGAATCCTTACTTCAGGTTCTCAGGATTCAGTCCCTTCAAATCTTCACGGATAAACATGCCATCCTTCCGAATGACTTCCCCGTCAAACTCGATGGTACCGCCACCGCACTCAGGCGTTTGAATCAGTACCAAGTCCCAATGGATCTGTGACTGGTTGCCATTGTTGCATCCCATAACGCAATTGCCGGGAGTGAAGTGAAAACTGCCCATGATCTTCTCATCGAACAGGGTTTCATTCATGACCCGCTTCACATACGGATTCACGCCGATAGCAAACTCACCCACATAACGTGCACCTTCATCCGTGTCAAGAATTGCGTTGAGTCTTTCCGTATCGTTGGCAGTTGCCTTCACAATTTTACCGTTTTCGAATTCAAAGTGAATGTTTTCAAAGCAGAACCCATCCACCATGGAAGGGGTGTTGTACGTAATGTATCCGTTGACAGAATCCCGCACGGGAGCAGAATAAACTTCACCGTCAGGAATATTGCAATCACCGTCGCACTTCACGCCACCGATGCCTTTGATCGAAAAAGTGATATCTGTGCCGGGAGCCGTCAGGTGCACCTTATCCGTACGATCCATCAGTTCCTTCAGCGGATCCATGGCACGAGACATCTTGTCGTAATCCAAGCAGCAGGCGCCGAAGTAGAAATCTTCAAATTCTTCCGTGGACATCTGCGCAGCCTGTGCCATGGCCGGAGTCGGGTAGCGCAGCACAACCCAGCGTGTCGTAGGGCAGCGAACTTCCATCAGCAGCTTGCGATCATACAGTGCGTTGTACAGCTCCATTTTTTCAAAGGGAACGCCATTTTCCTCGAAGCTGTTCACCGGCAGCCGGATACCGATATAGCAATCCATGGCCAGCATGCGTTCCTCTTCCCACTTATACATCAACTTCAGCTGCTCTTCGGAACAATGCATCGCAACCTGCCGATCAATCTCAGGCAGTTTCAAATTTACGAACGGAAGACCGCCGGCTGCATAGGCTTCCTTGACCAGTTCACCCACAAAGGGTGCATCAATGCCCCGGGTTTCAATCAGAACCTTTTCGCCGGGTCGAAGCTTCAAGGAATGATAAATCAAATTATGTGCCAAGGCTTTTACTCTTGCATCAATCATTGTTCTCTCTCCTCTTCTGCTCACTCTGCCTTGATGAAACGGATAACTTCCCGCTTATCATCCATGAAGAACGTCTTGCCGCCACTGAAGCCGATGGTTTCCTCAAGCATCATCATCGCTTTCTGACCGTTCCATTCAGGAATCGGCTGCTTGATGTTCAGTTCGAGAGCATAGCAGGTATTATCATGCATCATGAGTTCGCCGTGACCGGGTACGAATCCCTGATTGTCATACATGCCGACGGAAGGACCTGCACTATGACCATATACGCCGATGGGATGGCAGTAGCTCATGGCCTCAATGCCCTCCTCTTCCGCCTGCCTGATGGAAGCAAAGAAGATTTCGTTGCCGGTGCGACCCACAGCATAATTGCCACGCACAATGTCCTGGAACCTGTTGCCCGTCCTGAAGGCTGCCTTAATACCTGCAGGAATCTCCTCTTCGCCCTTACGGCCAATGTAAACATTCCGCTGTGTATCAGTCAGCAAACCCATGCAGGCAAGGCCCACATCGCAATGGACAATATCCCCTTCCTCGATGACGCAATCCACCATGCGAGGGTCATCGCTGCCCATGCGCTGCAAGTCCACATCAGGTGCAAACCAGAAGGGCAATCCCAAATCATTCACCCGCTGCATAATGCCCCACTCAACCTGCGTGGTGGTCGTTACGCCAGGCTTGATAAAGTTTGTGGAAAACACATCATCCACAATGTCCATCATGAGTTTATAGATTTGAGGATACAAATCCAGCTCGGCCTGCGTACGGGTTTCAATCCAGCGGATCACAATAGGTTCTGCGCTGACCAACGGAACATTGCCGCACAGTGCCATTTGCAGATGATCGTAAAGATTCTTGCTTAAGCCATCGGCAATGGCACACTCGTTGGAAACGTCCACATGCAGCTTGCTCGGTTTCTTCTTTGCCACCAGATGTGCAAGAGCCTCAAACACATCGTCCTTGCGATGCATCGCCTGGGTATAATAGCCATCAAAGCGAGGGTTAGGGCGAGAAACATTCAGTGCCTCATACTTACCGTCCTTATCCAAGCAGAAAACCAAGCAGGTCGTGCGGCTGGCGTTCTTCACCAGCGATGGCACCAGAGAAGCAAACACGGGATCTTCATCATACTCTCTGGAAATGACAGCCCACATTTCTACACCGCATTCCTTCATCAACTGAGGCATCAGGTGATGAATCCGCTCCTTCAGGATGGCATCACGCTTTGCATACTGCTCTTGCACGGTCCACATTTCACTGTTCTCCTTATGTGTTTCAATCTTTTCTGCCGGAAACAACCGTTTTCTCTTCCTTCAGCGGCAGAAGAAGGAAGAAGGAAATAACGCACAGCACGATCCCCGCAATCAATGCGCCACGGTAAGAACCCGTATAGTCATACACTGCGTTCGTCAGTACCGGTGCTAGGGATGTGGTGAGCGAATTTGCTGCATTGATCATGCCATACAGGGAAGCATAGGCTGCTGTGCCCAATGCATAGCGAGCCAACAGCGGATAGGCAACCGTGCAGGATGCACAGCCTAATGCAGCTCCGGCAATAATCAGCATATGCATGGGACGCCAAGACGCAAACGTCAGCCCGGCAAGGCCGATGCCTGTCGCCAGCAGAGCAAAGAAGGTAGCCTTCCGTGCCCCTAACCTATCCATCATGGTGCCCAGCAGCACCTTGCAAATGGCCAATCCGCCCAAATAGGCAGACATTACGCCGGAAGCGGTTGAGCCATCATATCCGAGATCGCTCAAATGCGGAATAATGGTATTGCCCAGCATGGTTGTTGTCATGCCAATCATTAGTGCCAATGCCGTCAGCAGATAGAAATTAGGTGCTTTCAATGCCTCTGTAACAGAAGGTCCGTAGACTCTTGCGTTGTTTTCTGTCTTGCATTTCTGGCCATAGGGCTTTTTGCCGATACAATCCGGTGATGGCTTCAGAACAAGGTACGTCATCGGCACAAGCACAGCCAGCATGATCACTGCCAAGGTTCGATACGTACCTTGCCAACCCATGCTCGTAATCCATCGGCTTGCTAAAGTATTAAACAACATTCCGCCCAAGCCGCTGCCCATGAAACAGATGCCGATAGCCAAGCCTCTACGTTCGTCAAACCAGTTGGTTAATATCTGTGTAAACGGCAGGAACGTCAGGAAAGAAACACTGATGCCTACCGCAACCGACACGCCATAGAACTGAGGCAGGTTCGCACAAAGGGAATAAGTAAAATACGAAGCAGGCAGGGTCAGAGCGGCAATCTTCATCAGCAGATGGGGAGAGACTTTCCTGTAAATTCTGCCAGAGACCAGTGATACCGTCATGTAAAGCAGATTCACAATCATCTGGCAGGTGCTGAACCCCTGTCTGGACAAATGCAGCTCTTCTGTAACAGGCTTCAAGTACAGACTGAAGCAGTTTGCAATAACGCCGTGTGTTGTCCCCATCACCAAAGCTCCGGCAAGGACAATGATCCACCCATAATGCATCTTTCTGATGGATCGCACAGCCTATCACCTCTTCTGCTTAATCTGCAATTCCTTTTTCCTTCGCCAAGGCAATCAATGCCTCTCGGATCCACCAGAACCTTTCAGCTGCATCCTCATCCTTCGCAAAACACGCCGTTACGATACGAATATGGTCTCGGCCATGCTCACCATACTGTGCGCCATCGTTGACCATCACCCGAGCGTGCTCCATCAAATAGGCTGCAACCTCTGCTCCGGTACCTAAACGGCTCACATTCAGCCAGGACAAAATGCCGCTTTCGCTGATTTTCATTTGAACGCCAGGAATGGTGCTGAGCATATCGAAAGCAAGCTTACGTCTTCGAGCCAGCCGTTCAAAATAGCTTGGCAGAATGCTTTCATCTTTCAGTGCGGCAATCGCCCCGAAAGCAGAAGCGGTGCATGGTGCACCCAAAACATTCACCGCCGCACCATAGTAGCGATCCATCAAATGATCCTCAGCGTAAAGGTAGCCGATTCGATAGCCTGACAGACCATAACCCTTGGACATGGAACAAACAGTCACCGTACGTTCCCACATGCCCGGCAGTGTACAGGGCGAGACAAACTCAATGCCGTCAAAAACATGATCCTCAAAAGCCTGATCGCAGACCAGTATCAAATCATGAGCAACAATGAATTTAGCCAGCTCTTCCAGATTTTCTCGCCGGTACACCACCGTTGTCGGATTGTTCGGATGTGTGAGAACTACCATTTTCGTCTTTGGTGAAACCCGCTTTTTCATCTCATCCACTGAAATACGGTAGTTTTCTTCCTCATAGGTAGGCACCGGTACCGGAACGCCGCCTAAAAGCTTGGTATTCATAAAGTTGCTGGGATATGCAGGTTCCGGGATCAACACCTCATCGCCGGGATTCAGAAAAACCATCATGGCATACATCAACGCTGCATCCGACCCCGGGGTCACAATCACATTCCGGCTAGGATCAATCGGTAATCCCGTTCTTTTCTGAATGTGCTTGGCAAGTTCCTGCCGCAGCTCCAGCAGACCAATGGGCATGGTATAGTGAGCAGGGAAGCCACCTGCAACAGCATCTTCCGTAGCCTTGCGCACACTTTCAGGAATGGAAGGATCCGGGTAGAACATATCTGCCCAGGCCATATTGGCACCGCCCATTCTTTCGAAGTTGCCTGCCACTTCGCCTACATCTGCCTTGCTGACATTGAGAAACAGTCCTCCCTGCACATCCCGAAAGTGATCATTCAGCTTCTCTGTCAAATCCATGAGGCTTTCCCCCGTTTCTCAGACCTCTGCCACTGCCTCGATTTCGCACAGAACATTCTTGGGCAGTGCCTTCACTGCGCAGCAGCTTCTTGCCGGCTTGCTCGTGAAGTACTTTGCATACACTTCGTTGAAGGCGGCAAAGTAAGACATATCAGCCAGGAAGCAGGTCGTCTTGACCACCTTGTCAAGGCCGGAGCCTGCTGCTTCCAGCACAGCCCCTACATTCTTGCAACTTTGCTCCGCCTGGGCTTCAATGCCCTCGGGAATTTCGCCGCTTGCGGGATTGACGGGAATCTGGCCGGAGCAGTAGACCATGCCTCCTGCAACCATGCCCTGTGAATAAGGTCCAATGGCACCGGGTGCCTTTGTTGTCGCAACAACCTTCATGGATGTACCATCCTTTCTAATCAATCAAACCGTGATGCCTAAGCATCGGCTTTGCAAACGCTGAAATATATTTCAGTGTTTCGCTTATTATACGCTCAGTCTTCCCGTTTGTCCATTCCCTTTATGCAGGATAAATCTATAAATACACAAGAAAAACAAGATGTCCTCTTGTCCGTCAGCGTTGTTTCTTGTCGTTCGTGACTGAAATTTCTTTCAGTTTAGAAATTGAAACAAAAAAGAGGATGCTGTCACTCGCAGCATCCTCCACGGGGTTTAGAAAGCAAATCATTTGGCGCAAAGAGAGGCTTATTCCTCTTCCTTCACGATGGCGATGTGCAGCTCGTCCAGCTGCTTCTGCTCCACCTTGCCGGGCGCACCCATCATCACGTCCTGAGCGTTCTTGTTCATGGGGAAAGGAATGACTTCGCGGATGGTATCCACACCGGCCAGAAGCATCACCATACGATCCACACCAGGGGCAATGCCTGCATGAGGCGGCGCACCATAGCAGAAGGCGTTGTACATGGCAGGGAACTTGGCCTTTACATCCTCTTCGCCCAGGCGAACCAGCTTGAAAGCCTCAATCATGATTTCCGGATCATGGTTCCGCACAGCGCCGGAGGACAGCTCCACGCCGTTGCACACCAGGTCATACTGGAAGGCCGTAATGCTCAGCGGATCTACCAGCCCCTGCTGTGCCTTTTGGAGCACTTCCAGGCCGCCATTGGGCATGGAGAAGGGATTGTGACAGAACTCCAGCTCGCCGCTTTCTTCGCCGATTTCGTACATAGGGAAGTCCACGATCCAGCAGAATTCGTACTTTTCCCGATCCATGTGGTTGGGGCACAGTTCGCCCAACTGCTTGCGCAGCACGCCGGCCGTCTTCTGGGCCGCGCCCTTCTTGCCGGCCGCCAGTCCCACGAAGGTATTGGGCTTCAGGTTCAGGGCAGCCACGACGGCATCCTTCTTCTCCTGAAGGAACTTGGCAATGCCGCCTGCCAGCTCGCCCTTTTCATCCATCTTGAACCAATAAGGCTTGCTGCCGGCAACAACCTCCACGTCTGCGCAGAGTTTATCGATCTGCTTGCGGGTTGCCGTCATATCGGTCACAACCACAGCCTTTACCACATTGCCCTCGAAGGGGCCAAAGCCGCAGTCCCCTACCAGTTCCGTCACGTCCTGGCACTTCAGGTCAATACGCAGGTCAGGCTTATCGGAGCCGTAGGTTTCCATGCTTTCCATGTAAGGAATACGGCGGAAGGGAGCGGAGGATGCCACGTTGTAGGTGCCGTACTTGGCAAAGACAGGCGGCAGTACATCTTCCAGAATAGCGAACACATCCTCCTGAGAAGCGAAGGCCATTTCCATGTCCATCTGATAGAATTCGCCGGGGCTGCGGTCGCCGCGTGCATCCTCATCACGGAAGCAGGGAGCAATCTGGAAATAGCGGTCAAAGCCGGAGGTCATCAGCAGCTGCTTGAACTGCTGAGGAGCCTGCGGCAAGGCATAGAACATGCCGGGATGCTTCCGTGCAGGCACCAGATAGTCACGGGCTCCTTCAGGAGAAGAAGCGGTCAGGATGGGGGTGGTAATTTCCAAGAAGCCATGCTCCAGCATGGCCTGCCGAAGTGCCGCCACCACGTTGCACCGCATGACGATGTTCTTCTTGACCTCCGGGTTCCGCAGATCCAGATAGCGATACTTCAAGCGAATAGCTTCGTCCGCTTCCTTGCTCCGGTTGATCTGGAAGGGCAGGGCATTGTAGCGGCAGCGTCCCAGCACTTCAATCTTTTCAGGCACCACTTCGATGTCGCCAGTGTCGATCTTCGGATTCTTGTTGTCACGTTCGCGAACGGTGCCGGTTACGGAAATGGTACTTTCCTTGTTCAGATCCCGAACGGAAGCCATCATGTCTTCCGACTCAATGACAACCTGGGTTGTGCCGTAAAAGTCCCGCAGCACCAGGAAAGCCAGATTGCCGCTGACTACCCGGATGTTTTCCATCCAGCCGGAAAGTTGCACCTGCTTGCCGACATCCGACAGGCGAAGCTCGTTACAGGTATGGGTACGGTTCTGCATGGTTATTGCAGCTCCTTTCACATTGTGGTCTTCCTTATTTGATCATATCACGAACAGCGTCGGCGACTTCTGCCCGAGGCACAGTCCGCTCTTCCCGGGTCTGCATGTGCTTCAGCTTCACCACGCCGTTTGCCACCTCGTCGTCCCCCAGGGTAGCCGTAATGGCTGCGCCTGTTTTGTTGGCATACTTGAACTGCGCCTTCAGGCTGCGGCCGCAGTGATCCATGTCAGCCTTCAAACCTTCGTTCCGGAGCTGCTGCACCAGTGTGAAGGCACTCAGCTTGTTTTCGCCCATGTAGGTCACAAACACGTCGTACCACGCCGGCTCAGGAATCACAACACCTTCGCTGTCCAGCAGCATCAGAACACGTTCAATGCCCATGCCGAAGCCGACAGCGGGCAAATCAGGCCCGCCCAGCTGATTGACCAAGTGGTCGTAACGTCCGCCGCCGCAGACGGTCAGGTTGCCGTCCTTGGTGGTGGTGATCAGTTCAAACACCGTCTTGGTGTAATAATCCAAGCCGCGGACAATTCGACTGTCCACCTGATAAGGGATACCGCTGGCCTTCAGGCACTCCTGCAGCTGAGCGAAGTGCGCCTTGCAGTCATCGCACAGCACATCCAGCATGCTGGGCGCATCCTTCACCAGCTCCTGGCACTTATGCTCCTTGCAGTCAAGCACCCGGAGGGGATTGCGGTCGAATCTGCTTTGGCAGGTCGGGCACATCTGATCCAGTCTGCCGGACAAAAACTCCTTCAGCATGGCGTGATACTTAGGCCGGCACTCCGGGCATCCGATGGAGTTAATGTTCACGGACAGATTCTTTACCCCGAGGGAGCTGAGCAGCTTGTATGCCAGCAAAATCAGTTCCGCATCCGCCGTGGCATCCTGGGCGCCGAAGCACTCCAGACCAAACTGGTGATGCTCCCGAAGACGGCCGCTCTGAGGCGCCTCATAGCGGAAAATCGGTGCATCCAGATAGTACATCTTGCACGGCAGAGGATCTGCATACAGGTTGCTCTCCAGGAAAGCTCTGGCCGCGCCTGCCGTGCCTTCCGGCTTCAGGGTAATGGAACGGTCGCCCTTATCCTTGAAGGTGTACATTTCCTTCTGCACAATATCCGTCGTATCGCCAACGCCCCGCAGGAAAAGTTCCGTATGCTCGAATACCGGGGTGCGAACCTCCCGATAGCCTGCCTCTGCGGCGGCGTGCCGCATCTTATCCTCAACGTATTGCCAGCGATAGCTGTCTGTCGGCAGCACATCCCGTGTGCCTCTCGGTGCCTGAGTCAGCATGAATATATCCTCCTTTGCCATGGGTGTAGAAAAGCCCCATGCAGCATGCTCTGCATGGGGCGAATCATCTTCGCGGTGCCACCCGTGCTTTGCGGCTCGATTCTCCGTGCCGCCTCATTGCCCGGTTAACGCTGGGCATACGTTCGGCTTTCACCGAAAGGCTCCGGGGTGTCCCCGTCTGCCTGCCGCCGGAAGCTTTCAGCCTAAGACTTCCTCTCTTTCATGCGGCCTGACACACGCTCTTCCCATCCTTGCCTGCCTCGTTATTTTAGCAGGATTCCCGGCGGTTGTCAACGTGGGGATTGAAGCGTTACGGGATCCGTCTGTAGGAGTGTCAAGCATAGGTTACACATAGGGCAGCGGAGAGAAGTCAAGGG
>JAUMVT010000026.1:15200-34922 GCA_030529995.1 Clostridia bacterium | reverse complement strand
CGCCGAACAGATTTTATTCATGCGGGGTGTCCAATTTGCACTTGCAATTTGCGGGATAAAATAAGTATAACACAAGGGCGATTAGGATGACAGCAGTGAAATGTAACAATCGTGAAGCTCAGTTCGTTCAGCAGTTGATGTTAGGGTTGCAGAATCCGATCCCTTTGTGGTAAAATAAGAAGCTGGAACACCATTGTTTTTTCGATGAAAGGACGAACGGCATGCAAGTCATTCATCCCCAAGGGATGGTTCAGAATCTTCCGCCTGAGAACGTGTTCATCGCCGTTGATGACATGGGCACTGAACTGGGCATGGGATATATCATCTATCAGTATCAGCCTCACCTTTACCCGGATTGCCCGATTAACCTGTACTTCTCCATGGAGTGCCAGTCCGTAGCTCGGTATCTGCTCTTTGGTGCCCTGGTGGCGCGAGCTCGCCAGCTGCGGGATGCCAATCGGGATGTTCGTGCCCGGGTGTACACCAATATTTCCCCTACGGATACTCGGCTGAAGGATTTTTATGAGCACAACGGCTTTACCTGCGACGAGACAGAGGATCTGCTGACGCTGCAGATTCCTCAGGGGGACGGACGCATTCCCATGAGCTGCACGGTTGCGGTGGTTCCCCTGAACACGCCGGAGGAGCAGGGTGCCTTCATCACCAGACTGCAGCAGAACGACCTGACCTACATGAATCAGGACTATTTGGCCAGCCTTCAGCAGCAGCCTCATTTTCTCGCCTTGGGGCTGTACCACAATACCGACCTGATCGGTGAAATTGTGATGGCCGGTGCAGGCGACAGCTGCGACCTGGTTGCCATTTACATTGTTCCTGCTGCACGCCAGCAGGGCATGGGTCGTGCTCTGCTGCACCGCTCCATGGCCATTATGGCGGCGGAGGGTGTCAGCACCGTTACCACCCGGGTCATGAGCCGCAGCATTCCTCAGGCTCGGCTGATGGCTGATTTTGGTGCGCAGGTGCAGGGCGTCACCACCATTTACCCCGGACTGTTCCTGTGAAAATCATACACAAGTCCCTTAAGGAGCTGGAAGTGCTCCTTTTTCTATAGGTTGACCTATTTCAAAGAAGGGATGGTGCTTCATGGAACTTACCCCTCGTTTCCCCCACTTTCTCCACGGTGGAGACTACAACCCTGACCAGTGGCTGGATCGGCCGGACATTCTGGAAAAAGACGTGGAGCTGATGCAGAAGGCTCATGTGAACTGCGTCTCCATTGCCATTTTTGCCTGGGCACGGCTGGAGCCTGAGGATGGCGTGTATGACTTCACCTGGCTGGATCAGGTCATTGACCGGCTGTGGAAGGGCGGCATTCACGTGATCCTGGCCACTCCCTCCGGCGCGCGCCCTGCCTGGATGGCGCAGAAGTATCCTGAGGTGCTGCGTGTCAACAGCCAGTATCAGAAAATGCACTTTGGCGAGCGGCACAATCATTGTCCTTCCTCCCCTGCATACCGTAGAAAGGTTCGGGAAATGGACACTGCATTGGCTAAGCGGTACGCCCATCATCCGGCAGTCATTTTGTGGCACCTGAGCAACGAGTTCTCCGGTGAGTGCCATTGTCCCCGGTGCCAGCAGGCCTTCCGTGACTGGCTGAAGGAGAAGTACGGCACCCTGGAAGAGCTGAACAAGTGCTGGTGGACAGGATTCTGGAGCCAACGATACACAGACTGGTCCCAGGTTGAGGCGCCCAGCCCCTTGGGTGAGGTCAGCAGCTGCTCCATGTCGGTGGATTGGCAGCGCTTCCTGACGGATCAGTGCAAGTCCTTCATCGAAATGGAACGGGATGCCGTACAGGCTGTGGATCCTTCCCTGAAGGTTACTGTCAACATGATGGAACGGTTCTGGGGCTATGACTATTTTTCCATGGCTGAGTCCGTTGATGTGGTGTCCTGGGACAGCTACCCCAGCTGGCACAGCGGCGATGATCTTGCCCGGGGCGCAGAGTTCGCCATGAACCACGACATCATGCGTTCCCTGAAGGATGCCCCCTTCATCCTCATGGAATCTACCCCTTCCCAGGTGAACTGGAAGCCTCACAACAAGCTGAAGGAACCGGGCATGCATCTGCTTTCCAGCATGCAGGCTGTAGCGCACGGCAGTCAGAGCGTAATGTACTTCCAGTGGCGCAAGGGCCGGGGTGGCGGCGAAATGTTCCACGGTGCTGTGGTGGATCACTACGGTGAAAGTGATACCCGTGTGTTTGCCGATGTAACGGAAGTCGGCGAATCTCTGGAGAAGCTGGAGCCCATTTATCACACCAAGCCCCATGCAGAGGTCTGCATCATCTTCGACTGGCAAAATCGTTGGGCCATCGATTACGCCCAAACCGGTCAAAAGGGCGCGATGAACTACTTTGACACGGTGCTGAGCCACTATCGGGGATTCTGGGAGCAGGGCATTACCGTGGACTTCCGGGATATGCGGGACTGTACGGATTTGAGCGGCTACAAGATTGTGGTGGCTCCCATGCTCTTTATGTTCCGCAACGGATTTGAGCAGAAGCTCCGCCGCTTTGTGGAAAACGGCGGCACACTGATCAGCACCTATTTCACCGGTGTGGTGGATGAGCACGACTTGGCCTATTTAGGGCCGACCCCTCACGGCTTAACGGATGTGTTCGGTTTCCGTGCTGCCGAACTGGATGCCCTCTTCCCCACGGAAAAGAATCAGCTGGTGCTGGAAAACGGCCAGGGCACCTACGAGATCACGGAACTTTGCGAGATTCTTGCTAACTGCACGGCAGAGGTGAAGGGCACCTATCAGCGCAATTTCTATCAGGGACAGCCCTGCCTGACCGTCCATTCCTTCGGCAAGGGAAAGGCGTGGTACATTGCCGCCAAGGTTGAGCAGCAATTCCTGCTGGACTTCTACCTGGGCATTGCGAAGGATGCCGGCGTCTCCCCCACTTTCTGCGAAACGTTGCCCACCGGGGTTGTGCCTGCATCCAGGGACAATGTTACCTTCCTGCAGAACTTCTCCATGAAGGAACAAAGGGTGCAGCTTACCCACACTTATCATGATCTGCTCCACGACACAACGGTTACCGGGCAGCAGGTTATGCCGGTGAACGGCCTGCTGATCCTTCAGCCCGTTTAATCCCAACCAAAAGAAGAAACGCGCCGATGATTGCTCACCGGCGCGTTTCTGTTTGCACCAAGCCAGGGAATTAGCCCTGCTTCTGCTTGTGCTTCGGATTCTCACAGATCACCATGACCTTGCCCTTACGCTTGATGATCTTGCACTTTTCACAAATCGGTTTCACAGACGGTCTGACCTTCATGCTCAGTTACCTCCTTGCAGTAGTTTCTTCAGCCTTTGCTGCGCCAGGTGATCCGACCACGGGTCAAATCATAGGGCGAAAGCTCAATGGTGACTTTGTCACCGGGATAGATGCGGATGAAGTTCATGCGCATTTTGCCGGAAATATGCGCCAGGATCTGGTGGCCGTTAGGCAGTTCCACCTGGAACATGGCGTTGGGAAGGGCTTCAATGACTTTGCCTTCCATTTCGATGACGTCGCTCTTGGACAACTTCAGCCCTCCTTGCACAGCGGCTGGTCGATTTCAAGCCCCACAGCCTGCAGTGCCTTCCGCAGATCACTATCCAGCAGCTGGTGTGTGCTCAGCTTTTCAGCAACATCAGGCACAACAATGGGCTTGGGGTGTAGATGCTTGACTTTCTTTTTCTTGGGATGATCTAATTTGCGTGTCAGGCCATCGGCCATCATCACAAACTGTTCGTCCACCACCTGAAGGACTACGAAGCAGCGCCCCGCATCCCTTCCCTGACGGGAAAGAACCACACGGCCGATTTCCATCGGAAGACGCTCCATCATTCCTCCTCCTTCCAGGTAAAGCCCGGATACGTAAGGATTTCAGGAAGTCCGTCTTCATTGATGGCCAGAGTATGCTCGTAGTGGGAGCAGAGGCTGCCGTCCCGGGTGCGGAAGCACCAGCCGTCGTCATCCTCGTTCAGCCGCCAGTCACCGGCAGCAATCATGGGCTCAATGGCAATGGTCATTCCCTTGCGCAGCCGCAGACCGTGTCCGGGCTCGCCAAAGTTGTACACTGCCGGATCCTCATGCATCTCCCGGCCAATGCCATGGCCGGTCAAATCACGGATGACACCGCAGCCTTTTCCCTCTGCGTAGGACTGGATGGCGTGTCCCACATCGCCCAGACGGTTGCCCGCAACAGCTTGACGTGCGCCTCTCCAGAAGCATTCCTCGGTAATGTCGATCAGAGCCTGAGCTTCAGGTGAAATCTCACCCACGCCCATGGTGAAGGCACTGTCTGCCTGCCAGCCATCCAGCACCAGACCGCAGTCAATGCTGATGATGGAGCCTTCCTTCAGCACCTGCTTTTCGGAGGGAATGCCATGCACCACCTGGTCATCAATGCTGGTGCACAGGGTGGCAGGATAACCCTCGTAGTTCAGGAAGGAAGGAATGGCATGATTCTTGCGAATCAGCTGCTCTGCATACACATCCAGTGCAGCAGTGGTCATGCCAGGCTTCACGGCCTCGCGGAGCTTCTGGAGCACTTCATACAGAAGGGCACCGGCAACCCGCATTTTCCCAATCTGATCAGGATTCTTCAAGCTTATCATTGTTTGACCCCTAAGGTATTCAGGATAGCATCGAAAATGACTTCCTTCTGCTGGGCGCCGTCAATGACGTGGAGCAGATTCTTATCCTGATAGTAGCTGACAAGCGGTGCCGTCTGTTCATGATAAACCTTCAGGCGGCTCAGCACCGTCTCCGGCTTATCGTCATCCCGCTGGACAAGCGCTTGACCGCAGTGATTGCAGCAATCGCTCTTCATGGTCGACACATGATAGGTTGCACCGCAGTTGAGGCAAACCCGTCTGCCGCTCAGCCGCTGCACCAGGTTTTCATCCGCCACGTCCAAATCCACCACGGCGTCAATCCGGGCGAAGTCCGCCAAGGCTTCTGCCTGAGGAACTGTACGGGGGAATCCATCCAAGATGTAGCCTGCCTTGCAGTCCTCCTGGTCGAGGCGGTCACGAACAATGTCGATGACCACTTCGTCAGGTACAAGCTTGCCTGCGTCAATGTAGGCCTTTGCTTTCAGTCCGGTAGGCGTTTCTTCCTTGATTGCACGGCGAAGGATATCGCCTGTGGAAATCTGAGGAATCCCAAGGGCTTCGCAAATACGCTGTGCTTGGGTTCCCTTACCGGCACCCGGAGGTCCCAGAAAAATGATGTTCATGCGCTGGGTCTCTCCTTTCGGAAAGTATCTGGCTGTTTTACCCATCAAGCCATGCATCGGGCCTTACAGCACCGATGCATGGCTGATGCATTACATAAAGCCAATGTTCTCCACGTCCATGTCGATGCCGCGGATGCTCATCTCGCCCTGAACGGTGCGGATGGTTTCCAGAGACACGCTCACAGCAATCAGAATGGAGGATGCCGCGAAGGGCACACTGGTCTGAAGCTGAGCGGTCAGCAGCGTAGGCACGGCAGCCAAGATGGCCAGGAACAGTGCCGCGAACAGGTTCAGGCGGTTCACAGTGGTCTGCAGGTACTGGCGGATGTTCTTGCCGCGGGTACCCGGGATCGTTGCGCCCTGCATGATCAGCTGTTCAGCCTGCTGCTTGGGATCGAAGCTGATGGAAGAGTAGAAGAAGGTGAACGCCACGATCAGCAGTGCGGAAATAATCATATACCACACGCTGCCGGTGTTCATGTAGGTGGACCACCAAACGTAAGCACCGCTGCTGGTGCCGCCGATCAGCTGAATCACCGTTCCGGGGAAGGCGAGGAAGCTGTAGGCGAAGATCAGGGGCAGCACGCCGACGCTGACAACCTTCAGGCTCATGTGGGTGCTCTGGCCGCCGTAAACCCGGCGTCCCTTCACCTGCTTGGCGATTTGCAGCGGAATACGGCGCTCGCCCATGTCCACGAAGGCAACAACGACCGTCATGATGATGGCCACAACGATGATGCTGATGGCACTCAGCCAAGCAGAGGCGGTGCCGGTAGAGAATGCGGTGCTGAAGCTGCTCACGATGCCATTGAACAGGTTGGAGATGATACCGGCGAAGATCAGCAGGGAAATGCCGTTGCCCACACCCTTATCGGTGATGCGCTCGCCAATCCACATAGCCAATGCACTGCCGCCAGCCATGCTGACGCCCACCAGCACGTAGTTCAGCCAGCCGGACTTGATGTAGCCCAGGCCTGCCACCAGACCAATGGCCTGAAGGGCAGCCAAACCAACCGTTACATAGCGGGTGATCTGTGCGATCTTTTCACGTCCGCCTTCCTCATCCTTGCTCAGCCGCTCCAGTGCCGGGATGGCAATGGTCAGCAGCTGCATGATAATGGAGGCGTTGATGTAAGGCGTAATACCCATGGCCATGATGGTCATCTGGGAGAACGCATTACCGGTCATCATGTTTACCAGTTCCAGCAGGGGCAGGGAGCTGGCATTGGTGTTGCTTAACACCTTTGCCGCATCCACGCCGGGAGCAGGAATCACGCCGACCAGGCGGAAGAGGATCAGCATACCGAAGGTATACAGGATCTTCTTGCGCAGGTCAGGAATCCGCCACATCTTCTTGAGGCTCTGAATCATATCAGATCACCTCGGCTTTCCCGCCGAGTGCCTCAATCTTTTCCTTTGCCGTGGCGGTGAACTTTGCAGCCTGGACGGTGAGCTTCTTGGTCAGCTCGCCGTTGCCCATGACCTTTACACCGCCCAGCGTCTTCTTAATGATGCCGGCGTCGATCAGGGACTGTGCAGTAACCACATCGCCATCGTTGAAAATCTCAAGGCGTTCAACGTTCACGCAGGCATAGTCGGTGCCGAAGACATTGTAGAATCCTTTCTTAGGCACACGACGATACAGGGGCATCTGGCCGCCCTCGAAGCCGGGGCGCTTGCCGCCGCCAGAGCGAGCCTTTGCACCCTTATGGCCCTTACCGGAGGTCTTGCCCAGACCGGAACCCACGCCGCGTCCCAGGCGCTTGGGCGCCGTGGTAGAACCGGCTGCGGGGGTCAACTCGTGCAGTTTCATTGGGGTTTCCCTCCTTTACTCATTCACTTCTTCGACCTTCACCATGTGCTTCACGGCGAAGATCTGCCCACGAATGCAGGCATTGTCAGGCTGAGTCACAGTCTGACCCACCTTACGCAGACCCAGCGCTGCCACCGTGGCCTTGTGCGTGGGCAGGCTGGCGATGGGAGACTTCATCAAGGTAATCTTGAGTTTCATCGTTCCTTCCTCCTTAGCCCAGCAGTTCTTCCACGGTCTTGCCGCGCATCTTGGCAACCTGCTCAGCACTGCGCAGCTGCTTAAGTGCTTCCAGGGTAGCCTTGACCATGTTGATGGGATTGTTGGTGCCGAAGGACTTGGTACGGATGTCCTTCACACCAGCCAGCTCCAGCACGGCACGGGCGGCACCGCCAGCGATCACGCCGGTACCTTCGGGAGCGGGCAGCAGCACGCACTTAGCGGTGCTGTAGTAAGCGGTGGTTTCGTGGGGAATGGTGGTGCCGTTCAGGGGAACAGTCACCATGTGCTTCTTGGCATCCTCGCCGGCCTTACGAATGGCCTCGGGGATTTCAGCAGCCTTGCCCATGCCCGCACCGACACGGCCGTTTTCATCGCCTACCACGACCAGAGCGGAGAACCGCATGTTGCGGCCGCCCTTTACGGTCTTGGACACGCGATTGACAGCGACCAGTTTTTCTTTGAATTCGCTGACCTGTTCGTAGCGTTGCATTTGCGTGTGTCCTCCTTCTTAGAAATCAAGTCCGGCTTCACGGGCGCCCGCAGCAACTTCCGCAACGCGGCCGGTGTAAACATAGCCGCCACGGTCGAAGACCACGGTCTTGATGCCGGCCTGGACAGCACGCTCACCGATGAGCTTGCCAACCTTCTTGGCGGCGCCCTTCTTGTCCACATCTGCCAGCTGGCCCTTCAGTTCAGGGTCAACGGTGGATGCGCTCACCAGCGTCACGCCCTTCACATCATCGATGATCTGAGCATAGATGTGGTTCAGGCTGCGATACACGGACAGACGCGGCATATCAGGGGTGCCGCTGATCTTTTTGCGAACCCGCGCGTGACGAATCACGCGAACCTCATTACGGTCACGCTTTTTGAACATTCTGCAGTCACTCCTTACTTCTTACCGGTCTTGCCTTCCTTGCGGCGGATGTGCTCATCAGTGTACTTAATGCCCTTGCCCAGGTAGGGTTCAGGCTTACGGATTGCACGGATGTCTGCTGCAAGGTTGCCCACCTGCTGCTTAGAGATGCCCTTCACCACGATGGTATTGGGGTTGGGGGTCTCAAAGCTGATGTTTTCAGGGGCTTCGAGAACAACAGGATGAGAGAAGCCGATGTTGATGGTCAGCTTCTTGCCGCCTTCAGCAGCGGCACGATAGCCGGTACCAACCAGCTCCAAAGACTTGGAGAAGCCCTCGGTCACGCCGACGACCATGTTGTGCACCAGCGCGCGGTACAGGCCATGCATGGCCTTGTGGGGCTTGGAATCGGTGGGGCGCTCGAGGGTCACTACGTTACCCTCCTGCTTCACGGTGATGGCGCTGTTCACCTGCTGGGACAGGGTGCCCTTAGGACCCTTTACCGTCACCAGGTTGTCGTCACCGACCGTAACCGTCACGCCCGCGGGGACATGAATCGGAAGTCTTCCGATACGAGACATATTCGCACCTCCATTGACGTGTCGGTTTTTACCAGATGTAAGCCAGCACTTCGCCGCCGATGGCGTTCTTGCGGGCTTCCTTGTCCGTCATCAGACCCTTGCTGGTGCTGACGATGGCAATGCCCAAACCGCCGAGAACCTTAGGCAGCTCTTCGCAGCGGGCATACACACGCAAGCCGGGCTTGCTGATGCGCTTCAGACCATTAATAACGGGGGTCTGCTTACCGTTGACATACTTGAGGGTGATCTTGAGAGAGCCCTGCAGTCCGTCATCTACATAGTCAACAGCCTTGATGTAGCCTTCATCCAGCAGAATCTTGGCGATGGCTTTCTTCGTATTGCTTGCAGGCAGCGTCACAGCGTCATGCTTGGCGACCTGGGCATTGCGGATCCGGGTGAGCATATCGCCGATGGGATCACTAATAACCATGGTTTAACCTCCTTCCGTTCTTCTCCGCTTACCAGCTGGCCTTGCGGACACCGGGGATTTGGCCCTTGTAGGCCAGCTCTCTGAAGCAGATACGGCACACGCCATACTTGCGCAGCACGGAGTGCGGACGACCGCACAGACGGCAACGGGTGTAAGCGCGAGTGGAGAACTTGGGAGTCCTCGACTGCTTGAGTTTCATGCTCAGCTTTGCCACTTGATTTTTCCTCCTTCAATTACGCCTGTGCGAAGGGCATGCCCAGCAGGCGCAGCAGCTCCATGCACTCCTCATCGGTCTTCGCGGTGGTCACGAAAATCATTTCCATGCCGCGGATCTTCTCGACCTTGTCGTACTCGATTTCGGGGAAGAGCAGCTGCTCGTGGATGCCCAGGGCGTAATTGCCGCGGCCGTCGAAGGCCTTGGTGCTCACGCCGCGGAAGTCACGCACGCGGGGGAGCGCAACGCTGACGAGCTTGTCCAGGAACTCCTCCATGCGAGCACCGCGCAGGGTAACCTTAGCGCCAACATTCTGGCCTTCACGAACCTTGAAGTTTGCAATGGACTTCTTGGCCTTGGTGACCATGGGCTTCTGGCCTGCGATGGTGGTCAGCTCGTTCACTGCCATTTCCAGAGCCTTGGCGTTGTCCTTGCAGTCGCCCAGACCCATGTTGATGACAATCTTCTCAAGCTTGGGGATTTCCATAACGTTCTTGTAGCCGAACTTCTGCTGCAAAGCAGGAACAGCCTCGGCCAGGTACTTTTCCTTAATACGGGTAGCCATTTGGCTTTTCCTCCTTCTCAGTCAATTTCCGCCTGGCACTTCTTGCACACGCGGATCATCTTGCGAACATTCTTGCCCGCGTCATTGGTCACAGTGGTCACCTTGTGGGCAACACGGGTAGCCTTGCCGCACTTAGGGCACACCAGCATCACATTGGAAGCGTCCACAGGAAGCTCCTTCTTGATGATGCCGCCGGGCTGCATGGCGTTGCGGGCCTTCTGGTGCTTGGTCACCATGTTGACACCTTCAACGGTCACACGGCCGGTCTTGGGGAAAGCGGCAACGATCTTGCCCTTCTTGCCCTTGTCCTTGCCGGAGATGACAACGACCTGATCATTGTTCTTCACATGCATATCGTCTTACCTCCTCACAGAACTTCGGGAGCCAGGGAGACGATCTTCATGAAGTCCTTCTCGCGCAGCTCACGGGCAACAGGTCCAAAGATACGGGTACCACGGGGCATCTTCTGATCATTGATGATCACGGCAGCGTTGTCATCGAACTTGATGTAGCTGCCATCGGGACGGCGCTTGTTCTTGCGCATCCGGACGATAACGGCCTTGACCACATCGCCCTTCTTGACGGTGCCGCCGGGGGTGGCGGTCTTCACGCTGGCAACGATCACGTCGCCAATGGAACCATCACGCCGGAAAGAACCGCCCAGCACGCGGATGCACATGATTTCCTTGGCGCCGGAGTTATCGGCAACCTTAAGTCGCGTTTGCGGCTGAATCATAGGGTATTTCCTCCTTACAACATGACGGCAGGCTTACTTGGCCTTCTCGATGATCTCCACCAGGCGCCAGCGCTTGTCGTGGCTCAGCGGGCGGGTTTCCATCACGCGGATGGTATCGCCAACGCCGCACTCGTTGTTCTCATCGTGAACCTTCAGCTTACTGGTCTGGTTCATGATCTTGCCATACAGGGGATGACGGACACGGGTCTTGATCTGAATGACACAGGTCTTATCCATCTTGTCGCTGATCACGACGCCGATCCGGGTTTTACGAAGTCCTCTTTCTTCAGACATTGAAGCGGCTGCCTCCTTTCAGTATATCTTACGCCTGCTCCTTGAGGCGAAGAATGGTCTTTGCCCGTGCAATATCACGCTTCACAGCGCTGATCTGCATGGTGTTCTGCAGCTGACCGGTGGCAAGCTGGAAACGAAGGTTGAACAGCTCGCTCTTCAGCTCCTTCACCTTGGCGGTGAGTTCTTCCTGGTTCATGGCGGAGAATTCATTAGCCTTCATTATTTGTCACCACCCGCTTCTGTCGTGGCCGTGGTAGCACGGCTGATAAACTTGGTCTTCAGAGGCAGCTTGTGGGCGGCCAGACGCAGAGCCTCACGAGCCACGTCCTCAGGCACGCCGGCGATCTCGAACAGCACACGGCCGGGCTTGACCACCGCTACCCAGTACTCAGGAGAGCCCTTGCCGGAACCCATTCGAGTTTCAGCAGGCTTTTCCGTTACAGGCTTATCGGGGAAGATCTTGATCCACACCTGACCGCCACGCTTGGTGTAACGAGTCAGTGCGATACGAGCGGCCTCGATCTGCTGGCTAGTGACCCAGCAGGGCTCAGTTGCCTGGAGGCCGAATTCGCCGTAAGCCAGGAAGTTACCGCGATGGGCTTCGCCCTTCATACGACCGCGGAACACCTTACGGCGCTTTACTCTCTTCGGCATCAGCATAGGTTACTTTACCTCCTTCGCGGCAGGGGCCTTCTTGGCCTTGGGCAGGATCTGTCCCTTGTAGATCCAGACCTTGACGCCCAGGCGGCCATAAGTGGTCTTGGCTTCTGCGAAGCCATAGTCAATGTTGGCACGCAGGGTCTGCAGCGGGATGGAGCCGTCATGATAGTGCTCGGTACGGGCAATATCGGCGCCGCCCACACGACCGCTTACGCAGGTCTTGATACCCTTTACGCCATTGATCTTCATGGCACGCTGCTGAGCCTGCTTCAGTGCACGGCGGAAGCTGATGCGCTTCTCCAGCTGCTGAGCAATGTTCTCTGCAACCAGCTGAGCATCGGCATCAGGCTGCTTGACTTCCATCACGTTGATGTGAGCCGGACGGCCCAGGAACTCGGTGATGTCCTTCTTCAGTGCCTCGATGCCAGCGCCCTGGCGGCCAATGATCATGCCAGGCTTAGCGGTGAAGATGTTCACCGTAATATCCTTGGCAGTACGCTCGATATCAATCTTGCTGATACCAGTTGCGTAATACTTTTCCTTCAGCATGTCGCGCAGCTTGTGGTCCTCGACCAGGTAGTTGGCAAAGTCCTTCTTGCCAGCATACCAGCGGGTGCTCCAGTCAAAGATCACACCGACGCGAGCGCCGTGGGGATTAACTTTCTGACCCATGGATAAACCTCCTTCGCCTTACTTCTGATCCAGCACCACGCTGATGTGGCTGGTGCGCTTGAGCATGGGGGACGCGCTGCCGCGGCTGCGGGCAACGTAGCGCTTCAGCGTGGGGCCCGGGTTGGCATACACTTCAGCGACATAGAGGTTCTGACGGTTCAGCTCCTGGTTGTTCACCGCGTTGGCGATGGCGCTGTTCAGCACCTTAGCCACAACGGGAGAAGCAGCCTTGGGCGTGTACTGCAGGATTGCAAGTGCTTCGTCCACATTCTTGCCGCGGATCAGATCGATGACGATCTTCACCTTACGGGAGGAGATGCGAACGTACTTGGCATGAGCCTGAGGCCGCTTGTCAGCATTCTGCTTACGAGCAGCAGCCTTTTCCTTAGAACGGGTTGCCATTTCGTTTCACTCCTCTCTTCTTACTTGCGGCCGGTGGCCTTGTCACCGGCATGCCCGCGGAAAGTGCGGGTGGGGGCAAATTCGCCCAGCTTGTGGCCTACCATATCCTCGGTGACATAAACCGGCACATGCTTGCGGCCGTCATGCACTGCAATGGTGTGACCTACGAAATCCGGGAAGATGGTGGAAGAGCGAGACCAGGTCTTCACAACGTTCTTCTTGCCGGATGCATTCATTTCGGTAATACGCTTCATCAGCGCGCCCTCAACATAAGGGCCCTTCTTAACGGAACGACTCATTCGTTAGCTGCCTCCTTCCTATGGGATGCGCTTACTTGCTGTTAGCGCGCTTCACAATCATGCGATTGGAATACTTCTTGTGCTTCCGGGTCTTGTAACCCAGTGCGGGCTTGCCCCAGGGAGTCACAGGAGCAGGCATACCAACAGGGCTCTTGCCCTCGCCGCCGCCATGGGGGTGATCGCAGGGGTTCATAACCACACCACGAACCGTAGGACGGACGCCCATGTGACGAACACGGCCGGCCTTGCCCAAGCGGACATTCTCGTGGTCAGTGTTGCCCACGGTGCCGATGGTAGCCTTGGCGTTCAAGGGCAGCTTGCGCATTTCGCCGGAGGGCAGACGCACCTGAGCGAAACCGTTCTCCTTAGCCATCAGCTGAGCACTCATGCCGGCGGAACGAACCAGCTGGCCGCCGCGGCCGGGCTTGAGCTCCAGGTTGTGGATCAGGGTGCCGACGGGGATGTTGTTGATGGGCAGCGCATTGCCGGGCTTAATGTCGGCATTCTCGCTGGACACCACCGTGTCGCCTACCTTCAGGCCCAGAGGAGCCAGAATGTAACGCTTCTCGCCATCCACATAGTGGAGCAGAGCGATGAAGGCGCTGCGGTTAGGATCATATTCGATAGCAGCAACCTTTGCGGGAACTTCCAGCTTATTGCGCTTGAAGTCGATCACGCGGTACTTGATCTTATTGCCGCCGCCCTGATGACGAACGGTGATCTTGCCCTGGTTGTTGCGACCGGAATTCTTCTTCTTGTACTCAATCAGGCTCTTCTCGGGGGCCTTCTTGGTAACCTCTTCATAGGTCAGAACCGACATAAAGCGCCGGGCGGGCGAAGTCGGCTTGTAAAGACGAATAGCCATTTTTCTGTCCTCCCTGCTTTACTGTGCCATGCCCTCGAAGAACTTAATGGGCTTGGAGTCCTTCTTCAAGGTCACATAGGCCTTCTTGACTTCCGGGGTACGACCGGCGGTGCGGCCCTGGCGCTTGATCTTGCCCATGGTGCGGAGGGTGTTGACTTTCTCCACCTTCACGCCGTCATCGGCGAAGACAGCTTCCACAGCCATCTTGATTTCGGTCTTGGTGGCGTTCACAGCCACTTCGAAGATGTACCGCTTGTCAGCGATGCCTTCGTACGCCTTTTCCGTGAGGACGGGGCGCAGGATGATGTCATGAGGATCCTTCATTATGCGTACACCTCCTCGACAGATTCAACAGCAGCCTTGGTGAGGATCACCTTGCCGGCATTCAGGATGTCGTAAACATTCAGAGTGTTTACATAGGTGGTCTTTGCTTCAGCCAGGTTGGCGGCAGCGCGGACAACCGTCTCGTCCCGTTCAGGAAGCACCACAAGAGCCTTCTTGGTGGCGCCCAGCTTCTTGAGGGTTTCAGCCATCAGCTTGGTCTTTGCATCGGCCAGCTTCAGCTCGTCAACCACCATCAGCTCTTCGGCGTTCAGCTTAGCAGTCAGTGCAGACTTGAAAGCCAGACGGCGAACCTTCTTGGGAACTGCCAGATAGTAATCACGAGGCTTGGGAGCGAACACCACGCCGCCGTGCTTGAACTGAGGAGCCCGGTTGCCGTGATGGCGAGCATTACCGGTGCCCTTCTGGCGATAAATCTTGCGGCCGCCTCCGCGAACTTCGCCGCGGGTCTTGGCGCTCTGGGTGCCCTGGCGCTGTGCGGCCAGGTAGGCACGGACGACCAGGTGCATGGCAGCTTCGTTGACGTTGGCAGCGAAGATCTCGTCGCTCAGTTCAACCTCGCCAATGGCCGCGCCTTCCATGTTATAAAGAGCAGTCTTAGGCATTGTTCTTTCTTCCTCCTTGTCCAGCGTCAGGCCTTGCACGTGTCGCGGACAATCAGCAGGCCGCCGTTGGGGCCGGGCACAGCGCCCTTCACCAGCAGCAGGTTGCGTTCTGCATCCACGCTTACGACTTCCAGGTTCTGAATCGTTACACGATCCACACCATAGTGGCCAGCCATGTGCTTATTCTTGAACACGCGGGAAGGATCAGAGTTAGCGGACATAGAGCCCACACCACGGTGATACTTGGAGCCGTGTGCCATGGGGCCGGTGTGCTGATTCCAGCGCTGGATGGGGCCGGTATAGCCATGGCCTTTGCTGGTGCCGGTGATGTCAATCTTATCACCTGCAGCGAACTGATCAGCCTTCAGTTCGTCGCCGACCTTGTAGCCGGTGCAATCATCGAACCGGAACTCGCGCAGGGTGCGCTTTGCGGCAACACCGGCCTTAGCGAAATGTCCCAGTTCAGGCTTGTTCAGCAGCTTCTTGGCGCGGGTCTCGGTCAGCTCGCCAAAGCCAACCTGCACAGCGTCATAGCCGTCGGATTCCACATTCTTGGTCTGCACAACAGTGCAGGGGCCCGCTTCAATCACGGTGACCGGAACGAGACGGCCGTCTTCAGCGAAGACCTGCGTCATGCCGATCTTTTTGCCCACGATCGCTTTCTTCATGTTTCGTTCCTCCTGCCTTTACAGCTTGATTTCGATTTCGACACCAGCAGGAAGATCGAGCTTCATCATGGCGTCCACAGTCTTGGGGTTGGGATTGAGGATGTCGATAAGCCGCTTGTGGGTGCGGCGTTCGAACTGCTCACGGCTATCCTTGTACTTGTGGGTAGCACGCAGGATGGTGACGATCTCCTTCTCCGTGGGGAGCGGGATAGGGCCGGACACCCGAGCGCCCGTGCGCTTGGCAGTCTCGACGATCCGCTCTGCGGACTGGTCGATCAGATTGTGCTCATAGCTCTTGAGCTTGATACGGATTTTCTGGCTGGCCATTGATTTACCTCCTTGATCGTTCTCGGTTGCGCATGGCACTCACCCACTGCAGGTGCAGATCAGCGCTGCGCTGCGAGTCCGTCGCCCGATTATCGGGCTGGTCCGTGGTAATTACCCGCCTGGCCTGGCGGCAACTTACCACTTCATCCCTAAACAGACAACAGGCATATTATATAGTATGCGGCTATAAATTGCAATAGGTTTTCAAGGTCTTTTTTCGATTTTTTTCGTATTTTTTCTCTTTTGAAAGCCTGCAACCCCTTATGATGCTTATGTTACGTCTTTGACTATGCTTACACGTCTCCGTGCGTGTCTCCTTTTCCGTTCTTTTTTCACTGTTTCTCGCCAAGACGGTTGTTTCTCCTGATTTTTCGCCCGTTTTCACGGGATTCTTTCTGCCTTCTCTGCTTCATTTTATGCACACGTTTCCCGGCGTATCCATATTCCTTGTCAGTTTTTCACGAACTTTTCCGTCCTCCCCTCCTCTTTTTGTTTTTGACAGCATCAAAAAAGGGAGAGCCTCGCTTGTGAGACTCTCCCAACATGGATCATTCGGTATGCTTACTTCATGTCCGTACGGATGATGTACACCGTGGTAGCCGTCATGTCGTCCGCCACCAGGTCGTAGTGACCGGCTTCCGCAGCACCATCGGCGGTTTCGTTGTAGATCCGCAGTGCGTCTGCCAGGTCATCCGTGCAGTAAGGCAGCAGCTTGTCAGCCATCTCCTTGGCGCCATCGGTCAGACCGGTATGCAGCGTGGTCGTTCCGTCCGCCAGCTGAGAAGCACCGTCGGCCAAGGTGGTTGCACCGGTGTGCAGCTGGGTTGCGCCGTCGGCAGCCTGGCTGACGCCGGAGGTGTAGGTGTTCAAGCCGGTAACGAAGGCGTTCACGCTGTCAAGCTGCGTCTTCAGAGAAGAAATCTGCTCATAGCCTGCCTGTGCGGGAGCAATGGCTGTCTCAATCTGGTTCTGCACATCTTCGGACTGAAGATTCTGCTCCACCAGTGCTTCCATCTGCTCCTGAACAGCAGCGTCAATCTGCGCCTTTACTTCATCCGTGGCCATCTGCTGCTTTACGGCGGCAGTAATCTGCTTTTCCTGTTCAGCCGTTACCTGACCGGCCTTCACAGCCTTTTGATAATCTTCTGCGGACAGGTTCAGGCCAACAGCCTGCAGTACAGCTTCCAGCACCTTGGATTCCACCACGGGTTCCACCGCTGCGCGAACATCGCTTTCCTTCGCCTGCACAGCCTGTTCCACCTTGGCACGTGCCTGCTCGGTGGCCGCTGCACGCAGGGTATCAGGGTTCAGGGCATCCAGGACGGTCTGCAGCGCTTCCGCATAGTTTTCCTGGGTCAGCTCCGGCAGGGTGATGCCTGCCTGATCCAGTCCGGCAGAGGCCAGCTGCTGATTGGCAGTTGCAAGCACCGCATCAAAGAGCTGGCTTGCTGCGGCGTTCAAGGTCTCATTGTTGGCGGTCAGGGTGGTCAGGCCATCTTCCAGAGAAGTGATGCCTTCCTTCAGCTGATCAGCGCCGTCCTTCAGTGCCTGAGCACCGGTCACCAACTGAGCCACGCCGTCGTTCAGCTCCGTCAGGGTATCGGTCAGGGTCTTCCAGTCTCCGTCCATCTCCGGCAGATCCTTGCCTTCGGACAGTGCCGTCAGCAGAGATACCGCCTGATCCTTCAGCTCCGTCAGATCCTTTACGTCATCCCCCAGCTCGTCGCACAGCACGTCGATGGGCTGTGCAGTTGCCAAGGTCATCATCCAGCTGATTTCCGCATGGTCAGCCTTCGCCTTCACGGTGAAGTGATCGGGAAGCTCCAGCTTCTCATCAAGGCCGGGCATGGCGTAGCCAACCACAACCTGACGGCTGCCTTCCGTGAGGAGCAGGGCATTTTCCACTTCAATGTCCGAAACTTCGTCCTCCGGCAGGGGCAGAATGCTGACAGCCACATAGGGCGCATTGGTGGTGTAGGCAACGGTCAGTTCCACTTCACCGCTGACATCCTTCAGGGTATCGGCAGAAACTTCTTTTCCGTCCACCTTCACGGTGACAACGGGCTTCACGGCAACTTCCTTGTCGCTCTTGCCCTGATAGGTAATGTCGTTTCCGGCGGCACTCCAGGTCAGGGTTTCACCGTCCAGGGTGAAGGTTTCATGGCCGGCCATGTTCTCCACACCGGTCAGGCTCGTGCGGTCGGTAATGGTATCCAGGGCATCCTCGTTCTTGATATGTACGTTGTCAATCACCGTGGTCTGGGTGCCCGCTGCATCCATCACGGCGAAAACCCGCTCACTCTTTACGGTTTCTGCGCCGGCACAGCCGGTTGTTACCATCATGGCCCCGGCCAGTGCCAGGGAGATCAATTGCTTCTTCATGATCAGTTCCGCTCCTTTCATTCCAGTCCTTAATTCTTCTTTGTCCGGGCACGCTTCATGCCCGTGGTGGTATGAATGATCAGCTTATCGCAGGTCATGAGCAGGGCAGGCAGCAGGAAGAGCACCACAGCCATGGAGCACAGTGCGCCGCGAGCCATCAGGCTGCACATGGAGGAAATAATGTCCACATTGGAATACAGGCCTACGCCGAAGGTGGCTGCGAAGAAGCCGAAGCCGCTGACCAGCACAGACTGCGCAGAGGTTGCAACTGCATCGCCCACGGCTTCCTTCTTTTCCTTGCCGGCCTTACGTCCCTGCAAATACTTGGTGGTCATCAGGATGGCGTAGTCCACCGTGGAGCCCAACTGAATGGTCGAAATCAGAATAGGCGCCACGAAAGGCAGCGTGGTGTTCGTATAATAGGGAATGCACAGGTTCACGGCGATAGCCGCTTCAATCAGTGCCACCAGCGCCACAGGCAGAGAAATGGAGCGCAGCACCAGCGCAATAATCAGGAAGATGGCAGCGATGGAGATAATGTTAACCACCTTGAAGTCCTGATCCGTGCAGCTGATCAAGTCCTTGGTGCAGGGCGCTTCGCCGATGAGCATGCCGCCCTCGTCGTACTTCTTCAAGATCTCGTTCAGCGTATCAATCTGGGCATTCACCGCATCGGTGGACACCACATAATTAGAAGAAACAAGCATCAACTGATAGTTGTCGCTCTTCAGCAGAGACAGCACATCGTCCGGCAGGATGCTTTCCGGGATGCCGGCATCCAGCAGGCTGTCCAGGCAGATGACCTGCTTCACACCGTCCACAGCGGACATTTCCTCTGCCATATCCTTCACATTCTTCTGGCTTACGTCTGCATCCACCAGCACCAAGTGGCTCGTGGAAACATCGAAGGTTTCGGACAGCTTTTCATTGGCCTGGGTGGATTCCAGAGATTCCGGCAGCACGGAGCTCATATCATAGTACACAGCCACGTTGTTGTAACCGTAGAAGGCCGGAATGCAGATGAGGAGCAGGATAACGAAGAGCACTTTGTAATGCTTTACCACGAAGCGGCTGAATCCGGTCATGTCCGGCAGGAGGGGCTTATGAGAAGTCTTCTCAATGGCCTTATCCATGCAGAGGATGGCGCAGGGCAGCAGCGTTACCGTTGCCAGCACGCCCAGGATGACGCCCTTGCTCATGACAATGCCCAGGTCGCGGCCCAAGGTGAAGCTCATGGCGCACAGAGCAACGAAGCCGGCCACCGTGGTCAGGCTGGAGCCAATCACGGAAGAGAAGGTCAGGCGAATGGCCTGTGCCATGGCCTCGTTCTTGTCCTCAATGACAGCCTTGTTTTCTTTGTAGCTATGCCAGAGGAAGATGGAGTAGTCCAGCGTCACGGCCAACTGCAGCACAGCGGCAACGGCCTTGGTGATGTAGGAAATCTCCCCCAGGAAATAGTTGCTGCCCATGTTCCACAGAATGCTGACCCCGATGCACAGCAGGAAAATCAGCGGCAGCAGGAAGGAGTCCATGGTCA
>JAUMVT010000026.1:0-15190 GCA_030529995.1 Clostridia bacterium | reverse complement strand
CATCAGCACCACACAGCTCAGCACCACGGCGATGGCCACATAAATGCCTTCCTGTTCCTCCACCATTTGCTTGGTATCCGTCACCACGGCGGACAAACCGCCCACGAAGCACTTCTTGTCCGCAATGCTGCGAATCTGCTGAATGGCTTCCATGGTGCCTTCCGCAGAGGAAGTATCATCGAAGAACACAGCCATCAGCCGGCAGTCATCCTTCTGGAAAATCTCCCGGATATTGTCCGGCAGAATCTCCACCGGGATGGAACCCTTCACAATGGAAGCATATCCAATGACGGAATCCACATGGTCAACGCCACGGATGGCTTCCTCCAGATCAGCCTGCTCAGCCTCGGTCAACCCCTGGGTCACGCACAGGCTGAAAGCTCCCTTGTTGAAGTCCTCCATCAGGATATTCTGACCGCGTACCGTGTCCAGATCTTCCGGCAGATAGTACAGCAGGTCATACTTAACCTTTGTCGCCGCCATGCCGAAGACAGACGGCACCAGCAGTGCCAGGCACAGAATGATGATCAGTGCCTTGTGATGCACCAGCCATCGGGAAAACTTCTTCACGCTGCATCCTCCTTTTCCGAATTACCGTATACTTATTGAACATTGTGTTGACTTTATCAACGGTAGGCATTATAATAACTTTCGTGATGAAAATCAATCGACAGTTGAGTTACTCGTCGTCGGTAAATCAACAATGTTTTCAACTGTTATTGAGTTTGTCAACACTTTTGTTTGTAAATGTTGAGAATCTTTTTCCCAACTTGTTGAATGTGAGGTAGAAACCATGACGGAAAAGAAAGAAGATCGCCGGGTACGCCGTACGAAGAAGCTCTTGACCCAAGGGCTGACCGAGCTGATGCAGGAAAAGCCCCTGCAGGACATTACCGTCCGTGAGCTGGCAGAGCGGGTGGATGTAAACCGGGGCACTTTCTACTTATATTATCGGGACATCTTTGATATGCTGGCTCAGATCGAGGAAGACCTGTTCAGCAAGTTCGACCAGATCATCGTTTCCCACAAGGATGACGTGGTGTTCAGTCACACGCTTCCCTTCCTGGAGGATCTGTTCAACTTTATTCAGGAAAACAGTGAAATGTGCGCTGTCCTCCTTGGAGAGCATGGCGACATGGCCTTTGTGCAGCGGCTGAACCATGTGGTGCACGAGAAGTGCATGGCGGACTGGCAGCTGATTCGTCATCCCCGTTCCCAGGATGAGTTCACGTATCGGTACGATTTCGTCGTCTTTGGCTGCATCGGCCTGATTCGCACTTGGTTGTCCCGCCATTGCACGGAGGATGCTTCCTACATGGCGAACCTCGCCAATGATATGATCCTGCGTGGCTCCATTCCCTTGGAAGAATTGTAATGAAAGGTCACCGTCGGCAATCAGATAACAGCGGAGGTGCAAAAGATGGATATGCTTGAACTGATGGAGCAGCGGCACAGTGTGCGGCAGTACAGGGATCAGGCCATTGAGCCTGAAAAGCGAGACACGCTGAATGCGCTGATCGGGCAGATCAATCAGAAAAACGATTTGCACATTCAGATTTTCTACGATGAACCCAAGTGCTTCGATTCAGCCATGGCGCATTACGGCAAATTTTCCGGTGTAAGGAACTATATTGCCCTCGTAGGCAAAAAGTCCCCTACTCTGGACGAAACGCTTGGCTATTACGGAGAGGAAATCGTGCTGAAGGCACAGGAGATGGGATTGAACACCTGCTGGGTGGCACTGACCCACGGCAAAAGCGCAGCAGACATCGGAAAGGGTGAAAAGCAGGTCTGCCTGATTGCCATCGGATACGGCTGCACAAGCGGCGTTCCCCACAAGAGCAAGCCCATGAGTGAGCTGTGCAGCTGCAGTGGAAGTATGCCGGAATGGTTCCGCTTGGGCATGACGGCCGCCATGCTGGCACCGACTGCCGTACACCAACAGAAGTTCCGCTTTGCCCTGCAGCCGGACGGTGCCGTGAAAGCCAGCTGCGGTGCCGGTTTCTACACCCGGCTGGATCTCGGCATCGTGAAGTATCATTTCGAGATGCTCTCCGGAAAGCAATGCAAATAAACTCACCGCACCATCTTTGCGTCGTCTGTATTACGGGCGGCGCTTTTTGATGGGTGCGGTGAGGCGGTTTGCGGATTGTTGATTGCCCGCCGACGTGATATAATCCGTTTCATCAATACTATAGGTGATGGAGGGGGCGTTAACTTGGTTGAGTCAAAGATCTACGTTGGGCTGAACGATGTTACAACAAATACGCAGCTTTTCGAAAATGAGAAGTACATCAGCGTGCTTCGCAACGTGTGCTATTCCTACAGAGTGCCCTTTTCCTTTAGTGTGCAGGAAGGCGGCTATCTCTACGAAAACGGCGAATACGCCAGAGAAACCAGTCTGGTGCTCACCCTCATCGATGCCGATCAGGCGGTCGTCAATGACATTGCCAAAGACTTATGTGCATTCTTCCATCAGGAGTCTGTGTTGATTACCGAAAATCAGGTAAGAGCCTACTTTGTCCATGAAACCTTGGCATGCGACAGTGACCCCGGTCAGAAAGATAAGTCATGAAGCTTGGTCTTCGGTCACTGCGTGATTCTCTTCCGCTTTCGCCTTCTGCCGGTGGATTCGGCCATTGGTGCACACCTGAATGGTATTCGTCCACCGTTCATAGAACATCTGCGGTTTGTTTCGCAGTCCGCAGAAAATCGCTTGGATGAACATCATGCCAATCAGCAGCACGCCACAAACGCTTGCAAAGGTGCTTTCAATGCCGATGGTGCTCAGCAGCACACCGGCTCGCGGAATCAGGTGCAGGAAAAGCATCCGCTGAGCGTACTGCTTCAGTGTCGCCTGCTCGTGGGTCGTGCTGTCCACCACGCGAATCCTTACCAGTGCTTTGCCGGGCGTCTGCCCCTGCCAGAAATAAGGAATCAGCGTGTTGTATGCTATCACAATCAGGCAAATCAGCCAGGATTCCTTAGGCAGTACAAGGAAAATCACGCCGCCGCAGGCACTGCAGATGATCTCATCTGCGCAATAAGCTACCATGCGCCGAACATAACTGACACGGGTGCCTCGCTGGTAGCTTACCTGATTCAGCCTTTCTCGGCTGGGCAGCATAAAGGTCAGCAGTGGCGTCACAAGGTACCCCAGGAATCCGCCCAGGGTATTGTCAATTAAGTCGTTCACATCCGCCAGTCGATAGCGGTAGGGTGCCAGGCCGTAGGTGGCCGTGTACTGGGTAAACTCAAGAAAGAAGGACAGCAGAAAAGCGCAGAGCACTGTCTTCTTTATGTTCCATCCGAAATAGTAGCGCAGGAAGACGCCCAGAGGAAGGAACATCAGGATATTCAGAATCGGTTCATAAATGCCGGAGGAGAAGAACGCCGGCATCCATGTGGATGGGTCGCTGATGGAGAAGTCCACGGTTTTCGTCAGAATTTCCGGCACGTAGTTGAAGGGAATCAGGTTCAGCCCAACCTTCTGTGTCGGTACCGAGCCCTCCTTGGGAAAGGGCAAAATGGCCAAACAATAGACACTCATCAAATAATAAATGAAGGCATACACACAGATGATGCGCATCATCAGCACCGAACCGTACTTGCGATAACAATAGATGGCATAGGGCAAAGTAAACACCGCCGCCACCAGAGGAAATAATACAAGTGCTATCATCAACGGTTCCGCATAGCGTGACATCGGGCTGCCTCCTGAAGAAACAAATCGACTGATTATAACACAGATGATTTCGTTTGTCACGGGAGGGGAAGGGGGCAGTCACGGCCCCAACGTCATGTTACAAAAGTATGAAGTTCATCGCCTCGTTGAGCAAATCCGTGTCATAGGCACAGATTTTCCGCAGCCGCTTCAGGGAAGTTTTCTTTGGAACCGGGAGCTGTTTCAATGCTGACAGTGCCAAATGCCGGATGACAGCCATATTTTCCGGAGCGTGATTCTTTTCTGATGCGCGAATGATCCTCCCGGAAAGATGCTTCTAGGTAATCATGAAGCCCATTTTCAATGCTCCGGTGTCTGCGCATGGCATCGGCAAATGCATCGATGCTTTTCAGTGAGGTAATGGCGTAGCGGGTTTCAGCCGTTTCTGTTTCGCCGATAGTGACACGGGAACGCACCATGCCGATGGCCGCCAATCCTGCCCATTCGTTGGCGGTCGCCAATCCGGACAAATCGGTGGTCAGGTAATACATTCTGTGCTCAATTCTGCCGTGACCCTTGTCCGCTGTAACGGTCGATGTTACTTCCGAACCGCTCCCTATCAAGTAGACAGGGAGCATATCAGTTGAGCACGTTTTTGCCGTTGTCAAACTCCAACTTCGCTTCCGAAAGACACGATACCGAGACTTGCCAAAGCAAATCGCAAAATTGAATATGATGTTTGTGCTTGCAAACCTGATTCTGGCTGACAGGCCTGGCCTGGCGGCTTAAGTCAGTGTTGCCGCGAGAGCACTTTGAGGGAGCGTCTGATCTTCGATAGGGGCAGACACTTTAATTTTTCGTGTGAGGATGAATTGTGCGGTGGCGCCTTAAGTATTCCTGCCCTGGGAGAAGTTTTTCGGGTACACACCCAGCAGGCGAAGCTCCTCCGTCGCAGGCCGCGCCTCGTCCATGGCCGTCTTCAAATGTGCCGGATCCATGGGGCCTTCAAAGTCAGCGGAAAAAAAATAGGTGAAGGTGGTATCCGGCAGAGGTCGGCTTTCGATGCGGGACATATTCAGGCCGCTGGCCGCAAAGGAGGAAAGCACCTTCACCAGCGATCCCACTTCATTCTTCACCGTAAAAACCACGGTGGCCTTGCAGGGTGTAGCCAGCGGCTCTCCGTCACGGCTGAGGATGAAGAACCGTGTGGTGTTGCAGGAGCTTGTCTGAATATCCCGGCAAAGGATGTCCAGTCCGTAGGCCGCCGCTGCTTCCTCACTGGCGATGGCCGCAAAGGACGGATCCCCTTTGGCTGCCGCATCCCGGGCACTGATGGCCGTGTTGGCCGAAGGAATCAGCTGCACCCCCTTCAGTTTGGACAAAAAAGCATCGCACTGGGCAATGGCCTGAGGATGGGAGGAAATCTGCCGCACATCCGCCATGGATGCGCCGGGCACTCCCAGCAATTGATGCCGCACAGTCTTTGTCCGCTCCCCCACAATGTGCAGGGGCAATTTTTCCAGCAAGGCATAGGTCAGCTGAACGATACCGGCAAAGGAGTTTTCCACCGGCAAAAGGGCATAATCCACCTTCCCGTCCATGACGGCCTGCGCCGCTTCCGGAAAGGTTGGATAGCCTTGGCAGACGCCCTCCGGAAACGCCTCCTGCGCAGCAGCGCAGGAGAAGCTGCCAAGCATACCGGGGTAAGCAATCACCGGACGCATGCAGCACGCTCCTTCCACAGCTCCATCAGCCCGATGGCAGTCATCGCCTCCACCACCGGCACAGCCCGGGGAAGAATACAGGGATCATGCCTACCCTGCACAGTGATGGCTGCGTTCTCATTTTTCTGTAAAGAAACCGTTGCCTGCTCCCTGGCAATGGAAGGGGTGGCCCGAATGCAGCAGCGGAAAATCAGGGGCATGCCGTCCGTAATGCCGCCCAGAATGCCGCCGCAGTGATCCGTCACCGTCGTAACCCTGCCGTTTTCCATGCAAAAGCTGTCGTTGGCCTGACTGCCCCGCAGGGCGGCGAAGCCGAATCCGTCACCGAAGGAAACGCCCTTCACCGCCGGTATGGCAAACATCAGGTGGGACAGGATGCTTTCCACGCTGTCGAAAAAGGGTGCGCCCAGTCCGGCAGGAACGCCGCGCACCATGCACTCGATCACGCCGCCCACCGAATCATTATCCGCCTTTGCGGCCAGCACAGCCGCTTCCATGGCCTGTTCCAAGCCATCTGTCAGCACCGGCAGGATCATGTCATGGAGCTTTTGAAAATCCGCATGAGGATGGTCAAGGAAGCTTCCGTCCTGCAAGTTTTCCAGCTGCTGAATGTGGGCACCGATGGCAATGCCCTGGGTTTTGAGATACTGCCTGCACAGTGTGCCTGCCAGCACAATGGGTGCCGTCAACCGTCCGCTGAAGTGACCGCCGCCCCGCCAGTCCTCAAAGCCGTAATACCGCACATGCCCGGTGTAATCCGCATGCCCGGGGCGGACAAGGTCTACCCCCTGCCCATAGTCACGGGAGTGCATGTTGGTGTTGCGGATGATGGCACAAATGGGCTGCCCGGTGGTATGCCCGTCCATGACGCCGCTGAGGAACTCCGGCTGATCCGGCTCCTTGCGAGGGGTAGTCATGGAGCTTGACCCGGGGGCACGGCGAGCCATTTCCCCTGTCAACTGATCCATATCCACGGTCATGCCGGCAGGAAAGCCGTCCATGGTGATGCCGATGGCTTCCCCGTGGGATTGGCCGAAGAGGGACAAATGCAGGTGTTGACCGAAGCAACTGCTCACGAGATTTTTCCTCCCAAGCCGGTAATTACATGCAGGAATTCTGGCCAAGACTTATTGATTGATTCCGCGCCAGTCAATGTCACCGGCTCCTCGCATTGCAGTGCCGCCATCACCGTCAGCATCACCATGCGATGATCTTCTTTGGCGTCCACGGTTACGCCGCCATGCAGCTTGGAAACGCCCTTCAGCACCAGATCATCCCCGGCCACAAGGACATCGCCTCCCAATTGCCGCAGGATTTTCTTCGTGGTGGTCAGGCGGTCGCACTCCTTCAGCCGCAGCCGTCCGCATCCCTTCAGCCTGCTTTCTCCGGGCATCAATTGGCACACCAGTGCCAGCATGGGCGCAATATCCGGGCAGCTGCTCATGTCCAGCTCTGCACCATGGCAGGCAGGCTTCACGACACGAATGCAGCCGCCCTTTTCCTCAATTTCCGCCCCCAAGGCTCGCAGATGCTCCAGCAATACCCGATCTCCCTGAATGCTGTCCGCCGACAGTCCATCGACTGCCACGTCCTGTCCCAGTGCCGCAGCACACAAAAGCACTGCCGCCTGGGAGTAGTCCCCGGTCAGGGTTCCTTCTTCCGTGCAGTAGCGCTGTTTTCCCGGGATCAACCAAGTATAAGGAGCCGTTTCATGTACCTGAATGCCACTGTCCTTCAGGGCGCAAAGGGTCATCTGAATGTAACCTGCGGATTCCACCGGAGGCTTGACCGTCAGCGTGGAATCATCCTCCAGCAGTGGCAGAGCAAACAGCAGACCGGAAACAAACTGGCTGGACACATTTCCCGGCAGCACGTAAGCACCGGGCTGCAGATGTCCTGTTACATGCAGCTCCGCCGCCCCGTCTGCGCCGATGCCCATGCGCCAGCCGGTACCCTGGGGTACGAACAGATCCCGATACACATCCATGGGGCGCTGCCCCAGCCGTCCGTGCATGCGGAAGATGCCGCCGCCGCATTTCACCATGGCGATTGGCACAAAAAAACGCAGCGTGGAGCCGCTTTCCCCGCAATCCATCACAGGACAGATTCGTTTTTTTCCTTCCGTTCCCCGAATGGTTAAGGTATCCCCTTCCAGAGAAAATTCTGCCCCCAAGGCTTTCAGGCAGGCACGGGTTGCCGCCATATCTTCAGACTCCATGAAGCCGTGCAGCTTGGTGCTTCCGTCCGCAAGGCCGGCGCAGATCATCCGCCGATGGGCTTCCGACTTGGATGCAGGAGCGTGGACTGTGCCGTGAAGTTTAGAGGGTAGAATCTCAATTTGCATTGATGTATATCCGCCTTTCGGTTTAATTTCATATGAACTGCATCAGCAGGGGCGCCATTGCCGTGCCGATTTCACGGGTATCATATCATAGTGCCCGTACAATGTCACGTTCTCCTTTTGTTCTTTTTCCGTACTTATCCAAGGGACTCTTTACGCCCGGTGCTCGATTTGTTACAATGTGGTTATTCATTGTGAAGGAGGTCTTATTGCCATGCCGACTTTTGACGTCAACAGCGGTTTTCTTTATGGCGTAACGACAGTCATCATCCTTTTCGTCATTGCACAGTCCGTGTTCTTCCTCGTGCGTGCCACTCGCCGTGCCAAGCAGCTTGGCATCACCGGTGCCACCATCCGTTCCACCATTCTTTCCAGTGCCATTTTCACTGTGGCCCCGGCCATTGCCATTCTGATGGGCGTCATTACCCTGTCCAAGATGCTGGGACTTCCCTGGCCCTGGCTGCGGCTGAGCATTCTGGGTGCGTTGACCTATGAGCTGCCTGCCGCCACCACCACGGCTGCCGCCATGGGCGTCAGTACCTCCACCACCATTACCGATCCGCACGCCTTCACGGCCATTGCCTGGGTTATGACCCTGGGCATCATCCCCGGCATCTTCCTGATCCTCTTCGGCCTGAAGAAGCTGGAAGGCGGACTGCACAACATTACCGGCAAGGATCAAAAATGGGGCAAGCTGTTCATGGACAGCATGTTCCTGGGCATGATTTCCGCCTTCCTCGGGCTGATCTTCGCTGACGTCCGTGAAGGTCTCCCCGGATATATTCCGCTGGTGGTTGCGTTGATTTCCGCCCTGCTGATGTGCCTGTGCGGTCTTATCATCAAGGTGTTCAAGGCCAAGTGGCTGGAACAGTACGCCCTGCCCCTATGCATGCTGGGCGCTATGGCTGCATCCATTCCCGTAACGGCACTGATGAAGTGAGGAGGGCATGAAACATGAGAAGCTATAAAGATTCGGTACACTTCTACGGCCGCATCTGGGTGGCCACCGCCATTTTCCTGATGATTATGGCGCCGGTTGCCATTTGTGTCTACTACGATGCCTGGCCGGAACTGAAGTATGTGCTGACCGGTCTGCTGGGTGTGGCGCCCATTTTCTGGACCACCGCCATCATCGAAGTGCTGACCTACGCCCCCATGCTGGGCACCGGCGGCACCTACCTGGGCTTCATCACCGGCAACCTGTCCAGCCTGAAGGTGCCCTGTGCACTGAATGCCATGCAGGCCGCCAAGGTGGAAGCCTCCAGCGAGGAGGGCGAGGTCATCTCCACCATTGCTGTTGCCACCTCTGCCATTGTGACCACCGTCATTATTGCCCTGGGCGTGCTGCTGCTGGGCTACCTGCAGCCCTTGCTGGAATCCGAGACCTTGGCTCCTGCCTTTGACAATATTCTGCCCGCCCTGTTCGGTGCCCTGGCTGTGGTGTATGTAAGCAAGAACTGGAAGATCGCCATCACGCCGCTGGTGTTCATGATCGTACTGTTCCTTGCCGTGCCTTCCCTTGCCAGCGCCGTTGGTGTGCTGGTACCCGTAGGCGCACTGATTGCCATCGGTGCCAGCCGCATCCTGTACAAGAAGGGTCTTGTGTAATCAGCGATTCGGGATGCCATCATCCCTGTATCAACGTTATCAAAGAAAGGAAGTCATCCCATGATTGGTTGGATCATTCTAGCATTGCTGATCCTCTTTGTGGCAGTGCTGATGGTTCGCACAGCCGCATTCAAGCCTAAGGCAGAACCTGCCGTTCCCGTTACGGACGAGAAAATCGACGAAGCAAAGACCGTGTCCAACATGCAGGCGCTGATTCGGTGCCGCACCGTATCCTACACGGATAAATCAAAAGAAGACAACAGCGAGTTCGACAAGCTGGAAAAGCTGCTGCCCACCCTGTTCCCTAATGTGTTTGCCAAGTGCACCTTTGTGAAGCCCGGCCCCCGCAGCCTGCTTTTCCACTGGAAAGGCAAGTCCGATGCGAAGCCCGGCGTGCTGATGGCGCACTACGACGTTGTGCCTGTGGATCAGGACAGCTGGTCCAAGCCCGCCTTTGACGCCGTGCTGGAAAACGGTGTCCTCTGGGGACGGGGCACGCTGGACACGAAGGGCACCTTCCTGGGTGTGCTTCAGTCCGCCGATACGCTGATCGGTCAGGGCTTCGTCCCGGCCAATGACCTGTACCTTGCCTTTGCCGGGGATGAGGAGATTGCCGGCACGGGTGCCCCCACCATTGTCAAGTGGCTGTCCGAGCATCACATCGAGCCGGCGTTCGTGCTGGATGAAGGCGGTGCCGTGGTGGACAACGTGTTCCCCGGCGTTTCCCAGAGCTGCGCTGTGGTAGGTACGGGCGAAAAGGGACAGGTGAACGTCCGCTTCTCCGTCTCTTCCAAGGGCGGTCACGCTTCTACTCCCCCTGCCCACAGCCCGGTAGGCATTCTGGCAAAGGCCGTTGCCCGGGTGGAGGATCATCCCTTCCCCTTCCATCTGTCCGCCCCTGCTGCGGAAATGTTTGATACCCTCGGCCGCCGCAGCACCTTCCTGTACCGGATGATTTTCGCCAACCTGTGGTGCTTCAAGCCGGTGCTGAATCTTCTGTGCAAAAAGAGTGGCGGCGAGCTGAACGCTCTGGTGCGCACCACGGTAGCCTTCACCCAGATGCAGGGCAGTGCCGCCAACAACGTGCTGCCCCCCGAAGCTTGGGTGGGCGCTAACCTGCGGCTGAACACAAGTGAGAATGTGGATGCCGCTCTGGCTTACCTGAAGAAGGTCATCCATGACGACCGGGTAAAGCTGGAACCCGTGTACGCTTCCAATCCCTCCCGGGAATCCCGCACGGATGATGAACCCTTCCAGCGCCTGAGCACCGCCATTCGGGGCACATGGACGGATGCGGTCGTTACGCCTTACCTGATGATTGCCTGCTCCGACTCCCGGCACTACGGCGTGCTCAGCGACCATGTCTTCCGCTTTTCCGCCATGGCGCTCAGCAAGGAAGAGCGTGGACTGATCCACGCCAATGATGAGCGCATTCCCGTGACCACCCTGGTGAAAACTGTTGCCTTCTATCAGCGGCTGATCAAGATGTGCTGAGTCAATGAAAGCAAGCGGCAGAGGAATAAATTGTTTCCTCTGCCGCTCTTATTTTATCCCAGTGCTACATCCAGCACCATCATCAGCGCAAAGCCGACGGCTGCCCCCACCGTGCCCAGGTTGGAATGGATGCCGCTTTGACTTTCCGGAATCAATTCCTCCACCACCACATAGATCATGGCGCCTGCTGCGAAGGAAAGCAGATAAGGCAGCACCGGCGTCAGCTGCCGTGCCAGCAGAATGGTCAGCAGAGCGCCGATAGGTTCCACAATGCCGGACAAGACGCCGTAGAGGAAGGCCTTGCCTTTAGGCGTGCCTTCACCCCGAAGAGGCATGGAGATGATGGCACCTTCCGGGAAGTTTTGAATGGCGATGCCCAGGGCGAGAGCGAATGCTCCGGCCATGCTGATGTCCGCCTGTCCCGAAGCAGCACCGGCATAGGTGACGCCCACTGCCATACCCTCCGGCAGATTATGCAGCGTTACGGCAAACACCAGCATGGCCGTACGGGACAGCTTGGAACGGACGCCTTCCGGCGTATCGCTGTGGCGATGCAGGTGGGGAATCACGCTGTCCAGCGCCAGCAGAAAAGCAATGCCTGCCAGAAAGCCCGCCACCGCCGGAAACCAGGCAGGCAATGCGCCGCCTGCCGACATATCAATGGCAGGAATCAGCAGCGACCACACAGAGGCGGCAATCATCACCCCGGAAGCAAAGCCAAGCAGCAGCTTCTCCACCCGATCCGGAATGTTGCCCCTGAGGAAAAAGACCATGGCCGCCCCTAAGGTCGTGCCTAAAAAAGGGAGCGAGAGAATCTGTACCATACGCACCTCCTGTTACCATACTGTCCAGTTAAGTGGTTAAGTATAGCTAACCGTATCTTATTGAAAGCGCCGTCGTTTGCGGCGGCTTAGGTTGATTATACGTGGATACGGCGAGGATGTCAATGTGGTTGCCTAGTCATCATGGTTCCACAACCTTAGCATCCCTTTGAGCCACAAGGCATAGCTCTGCCGCCTTGAAGGCGTGCTCCTGGGTCATGCCATATTCCGTCCGGTTCAGGCAATCCAGAATCAGCTGACCGAAGAAGGGGAACCCTACCGTGTTCGTAGCGTTAAAGTATTGCTCACCCCGTTCATTGACCAGGAAAAGATGGTTGCCCCCCTGCTGGCCGGAAGCCACGTTCACATACTTCCGCAGTTCGATGGTGCCCTTGGTGCCCATGATGAACATTCGTCCATCCCCCCAGGTGCTCAAGCCCTTGGGCGAAAACCAATCCACACGGAAATACCCGGCGGCGCCGTTTGATGCGTTCAGGTTCACATCCCCGAAATCGTCCAGCTCCGGATGCTCCGGGTTGGCATAGTTGCCGATGCGGCTGCCTGCCACCTGCACGTTGTCATCCCCGGTATAGAACAGGAACTGTTCAATCTGGTGACTGCCGATATCGCACAGGATGCCTCCGTACTGTGCACGACGGAAGAACCAATCCGGTCTGCTTGCCGCATTCAGGGTGTGGGGGCCGAAGCCTTCCATGTGGATGACCCGGCCAATCTCCCCTTGATCAATCATGTAGCCTGCCAGCACAGCCGCCTCCACATGGAGCCGTTCGCTGAAGTACACCATGTATTTCCGTCCCGTGCGGCGGTGCGCCTCTCTGGCCTGTGCCAACTGCTCAAGGGTAGTGAAGGGGCCTTTGTCCGTAAAATAGTCCTTTCCTGCCTCCATGACCCGGAGCCCCAGGCTGCAACGCTGGCTGGTAATGGCGGCGGCACACACCAGCTGCACATCCTTGTCCTGCAGGATTTCTTCTTCGCAGGCTGCCGGAGTTGCCTGGGGAAAACGCTTGCAAAAAGCCGTCACCTTGTTGGCATCAGGATCATAAACCTGCTTCAGGGTTGCCCCTGCATCCAGCAGGGCACGGGTCATGCCGTCAATATGCCCATGCTCTAAGTACATCACGGAAAAGACAAACTCCCCCGGTTTCACCACAGGGCTTGGCCGGCCATGAGGCGCGTATTGCATGCAATTGCCTGTGTTCACATTAATCCCTCCCTTCCCCGTGGATCAGCTTGCTGCCATCCAAGGCGAAGCCTTCCGTAGGGGCATCAACCCGCAAGGCATACACATGCCCCTCCAGCTTCGCATCCTTGCTTTGTCCGTCATCATCATAAAAAGCGTACTCGGCATGGCCGCAGTCCCATCCCAGCAGGGTTAGGGTGCGGCTGTCCACCGCATCTACCCATTCAGCACCCCGGCTCAGGGGAATCATGACACCCCGGCGGATAAACAGCGGGAACTCGTTCAACTCCAGCGCCACCCAGTGATGCCCTGCAGACATGGGCAGCAGATCATAATCCTCCGCAGAGTGGAAGCGCACCATGAGCATATCCTCCGGCAGATAGACATGCCGTCCCCGGGCGTTCTGCTCGTAGACGGGAGCAATCATGCATTCACCGCCGAGCATGACCTGATCCTCGGTGCGGCAGGCAACATCATCCGCCGGGTAATCAAAGGCCAGCGGCCGGAAAAGCATTTCGTCGGTCAGCGCAGCCTTCATAAATTCACTGTACAGGTAAGGAAGCAGGGCATAGCGAACCGTCAGCACCCGGCGCATATCCTCCGAACGGCGGAAACGATAAATTTCCTGATCCCGGGTGTGCTGTGCGGAATGGTTGCGCATCAAGGGGGTAAAGACCCCCAGCTGCAGCCAGCGGAGCAGCAGATCCTCCGTGGTGTTCTGCCCGAAGCCGCCCAGATCCGCCCCGTTGAAAAGGAAGCCGCACATATTCAGGGAAGGAAGCTGCTTCAGGTTCAGCAGGATGTGACTCCACCAGGAGCAGTTATCTCCCTGCCAAACACCGCCGTACCGGTGGGCACCCACGTAGGAAGAGCGGCTGAAAAGCAGATACCGCTTATCTGCCTGATAGGCCTGGAAACCTTCCGCCGCTGCCCGGGTCATGTTGTAACCGTACAGATTGTGCACCCGGTCATGGCGAATATTCTTCCCGTCCACCACGTGATAGAATCGGCGGTAATCCTCCATGTTGTTGGCCGTCTGCTGGAACACGTCCTTCAGGTGGAAGCACTCTTCCACCCCCAGATTCTTACCCTTGCAGCTTTCCGCCAGCTCAATGGCCTCCTGCAGTGTTTCCTCCGAGTAGAACAGGGCCGGCTCGTTCATGTCGTTCCAGAAGCCTTCAATCCCTGCATCCAGCAGCTTAAAGTACTGCCTGCCGAACCATGCCCGTACCTCCGGCCGCAGAAAGTCCGGGAAATAGCTGTGCCCGGGCCACACTGCGCCCACAAAGGGCTTTCCGTCAGCCTTCAGGCAGAAATAGCCCTTGGCCAGCCCCTCATCGCACACATCATAGCCCTGTTCCTGCTTCACCCCGGCATCAATGATGGGCACCAGACGGATATGTTCCTTTCCCATGTCCCCCGTCAGCTTCTTCAAATCGGCAAAATTATTTTGATTCCAGGTGAAATCCTTGAACCGCTCCATGTAATCAATATCCATGCTGACGCTGTCCAAGGGGATGTGTCTGGTGCGATGCTCCCGGACAATGGTGCGGATTTCCTCCTCCGAGGCGTAGCCCCAGCGGGACTGAATATAGCCAAACGCCCACTTAGGCGGCAGGTAGCTCTGCCCGATGATGCCGCGGAAGGCATGCACGATACCCTTCAGGCTGTCCTCCTCAATCAGATAAACGCTGATATTTCCTTCCGGGCTGGTGATCACCGCCTTGTCGCTGTCCGTGTAGCCAAGGTCAAACACCACATTGCCGGGATCATCAAAGTACGCGCCGAAAAGACCGCATGTCCCGGAAAAGATCAGCAGATTATGGCTGGCGTACAGGCACTCCCGTCCCTCATGCAGGCTGGGATCATCCGTGTTCCATGCCCGATAGCGGAAGCCACGTTTATTGATGCCCCGGACGCTTTCACCCAAGCCGAAGATCATATCATGTTCCCCAAGGGACACTGTAAAGCTGAGTGCTCCCCCCCGAGTTGCGGTGACCATGTGCGGCAGGCTGCCCTCCCCCACGGGAACAGGAACAACCACTGCATCGGTAGGAATAGGGGTGCCAAAGTCATATCTGCGAATCATGGGAACGCCCTCCGGTTCATCGATCATTATGTTGAAAACGAAACACACTTTGCACTGGCAACATTCGATGCGGAAAAGCAATTCCCTGCCAGCGGAAAATAATTTCCCGGTTTTGTTGCGTTTGTCTTTTTTTCTTCATGCCGGAAATATATACATGGCGTTGACGGGAAAATTTCTTCCCTGATTTGACGATTGTGTTAAGGTACAATACATAGGTAACACAAAGGTAAGGAAAAGAGAACCCAAAT
>JAUMVT010000090.1 GCA_030529995.1 Clostridia bacterium | reverse complement strand
GTAGTAGCCCAGACCCACATGCTTGCGGATGCGGTAGAAGGAATCATAGCCGGTCTTGTCGGTGATGTAGTAGGCAGCACCGTCGGTCTGCTCCTGCACCATGGTGCCCCGATCCTTGCCGGACTTGTTGGGCAGCAGGGTGCCTTCCTTGTTGGCCAGCAGGTTCATGTCAGCGCCGCCGGTCAGGTCACGATAGGGCACAATGATGTTGGAGAAGAAGCTCATCTTGCCCATCTGATCCATCTGGAAGCCGTACTTCTCGAAGACCTTCACGAAATCACCGGTGGTGCCCATCTGGTTGGAGGTGTTGAACACTTCGTAGCCGGGGGCATACTCGGCCAGCAGCTCCTTGTTGGAGCAGAAGCCACCGGTGGCAATGATGGTGCTGGCAGCGTTGATGGTGTAGGTTTCCCCGTCGTTATTGGTCACGACCACGCCCTTGCACACGCCGTCTTCCATCACCAGATCCGTGCCCTTGGTGCCGGTGCGCACTTCCACGCCCAGGTTGGCGGCAGTCCGCTCCAGACCGGCCTGAATCACTTCGCCGGAGTACTGGTTGTCTTCCGCCATATGGTTGGTGCCGCCGTAGTTGTAGTTCAGCTCAACACCCATGGCACGGAGCCAGGCGTCCATGGTGTACTCTTCGTTGGCCCATGCCTGAATCCGCTCGGCAGATTCACCGTTGGTGCTCTTGGTTTCGATAAACTTGGCCAGGCCTTCCTCGCCCACCCATTCGGTGTTGCCGGCGGCCTTCTGTGCCTCGGTGTTGATAATGTCGAAGAAGTTCATGTCGAACTTGCCGTTGCCGCTGAGGATGTCCAGCTTCTCCACCAGGATCACGTGCTTGTCCGCGTTGGTCTGCTTGGCGCCGATGGCGGCTGCAAGGCCTGCGGGGCCGCCGCCCACGATCACGATGTCGCAGCTTTCGGCGGCACGCTCGGTAGCGGGCTTCTCGTCATTGGTCATCTTCACCGTGGGGGCTTCCAGACCGGCCTGCTTCATGGCATCGGCCACGGCGGTCTTCACGGCATAGGAAGAATAAGTGGCGGCGGACACGCTGTCCACATCCGCCGTGTTGGCGGCCAGGATCCGCTCACGGATCACCGGGAACGCCCGGTCAATGACCACATTGGTCTCATGGTTGTCGCCCAGGGCTACGTCGGTGATGACACCGTTCTCGATGGTTACGTTCACGGTCATTTCCCCGTGGTAGCCATTGCCCGTGGCAGTGTAGGTCTCGGCCACGGCGGCGCTGCCGACCAGCATGGCGGCGGCGGTCAGCAGACTGAGTACCTTGATCTTATTCATGGTTATCCTCCTTTTTCGGCGGAGGGCTTCATTGCCCTCCCTGCCTATCCGGTGACGTATTATACAGGCACTTTGATACAAAGTCAACAGGTAAAAAAGTGCATTTTCAACAAAAAGGAAGTGCATACAGAAAATTCGTTATTTTAATAACGACAAAATGATATGAAAGCAACGCTCCGGTGAAGCATGGGAATGTCCACTTGCTCCAAAAAAGATTTTCGATATAACCGTAACTTTTCTGAAAATCGGGGAGATTTCGGTTGTAACCGAAAAAATTTTCATTGCCGAAATAATTTCCGTGATAAGCGAAATCCTCCTTCATCAGCTGCATCCATTTCCTTTTAGAAAAGCCCTGTTCCCCGGCAGCATCCGGGAAGCAGGGCTTCAACCTATAGACAAACCAAAGGCGGGATCCCTCCGGGGCATTGAACGGGGCGAAGCGTAAAAAGGGGACGAAGCCCCCTGCGAATTATTCTTCCCCCGCCTTCGTGCTCAGCTGCATGCCCTTCATCAGCGTGCTGATCTCATCCCCGGACAAAAGGGGCATGGTGACCACGTACAGGGCTTCCGTGCCCTGGGCATGGAGGCGGATGGTGGTCTGGTTCTCCATCTTCACCGCCTTCAGCCCGGCCATGGACAGGCTGGTGACCTGATTCAGGTGATAATCCCCCCGGTCAATCAGGGACAGGGCTCTCGCCGGGTAGATGGTGCGCAGCTGCACCGTGCCCCCGTCCTCCATGGTGTAGGTCAGATCCAGAATCCGGGCGAACCCGTTTTCAAAGGCGGTGTCGTAGCTGGATGCGGCAATGAGGGTAGGCCCTGTGCCGGCCACAAAGGACAGCACCGGGGTGGGGAAATGGCTGATCAGCTCTGTCAGCTGGCTTTCCGCCGTAATGCTTTCCGCCGGGGAAGGGGACAGCAGAGGCTGGGAGGCGGCGTCCGCCACGGTCACATCATCCTCATCCGCCGTGGGCTGACCCAGCACCACCGCCATATAAAACACGGCGATGAGGATGGCCGTCAGCACCAGGGACAGGAGGACATGCACCGTCTTTTTCACCCAGGGCTTTTTCAGGAAGGTCATCGCTTCAGCTCCTCTCGGGCTGCCAGAAGGTGCACATCGCTGCCCACATCATTGCGGAAGACCTCCAGCAGGCATTCCGGGAAAAGGGTATCAAAGGGAGCGGGCAGGTCGGCATCCTCCATGTTATGGAGCATCAGCGCCACAGGCTTGGCCAGGCATCTTTCCAGGGGGATGATGCGGATGCCCATCAGGGTGCCGTTGCAGGCGTTGGATCCCTTCAGGAACAGCTTCACGTACTCTCTGCACAGCCGGGTCACGTACCGGCGGAGGAAGGCCTCCTCCTTGTCCCCGGCCAGCTGCCGGCAAAGGAGTAATTGAGGATCCTCCGTCAGTTCGTGAAGCATTTGCTTCCGCATGTCCGGGGTTTCGGAGGCCGGATCCTGAAAGACGTGGAGCAGATAGCACTTGATGACATGATAGTCCAGGTGACGGGGGTCACGCTGCCACAGCCTGCCCAGGTGCAGCAGTTCTTCCTGAACGGACAGTTCCTGAGGGTACAGCGCTGCCGCCTGATCCAGCAGGGCTTTTTTCTTTTTGGGATCGGTTTGTTTTTCCGCCTGCAGGCGCAGGCTGTCGGCAGATTCCATTGTTTTTCTCCTTGTATGTGAAGAGGGCATCTATCTCTATGGGTTAACTGTTACTTTTCGTTTGTGTTTATTCCAAGGGGCTTGACCATCGCCCCTTGGAACCCTTCGGGGGCACCCTACTACTAGAGTTTACAATTTCTTGCCTTTAGTGCCTATTCCAAGGGGCTTTCCGGTCGCCCCTTGGAACCCTTCGGTCGCCATCCTATAAAGGTTATGGTTATTGCAAGGTAAAAAATAATTACCTCGCATCTGAAAACTAGCTGCATCCGAAGGGGCGGCGAAGGAGTCCAGAGGGCGACCGCAAAGCCCTCTGGTTATCAATCAGCGAAAAATATCTTTTCCGTATTTGGCGGCCAGCCGATCCCTGTCGGCGGCGGAAAGAATCATGGACAGCTCCGTGCCTTCGTCCGTGTAGCTTTCGCTGACTACCCGCCCCAGGGGGCGAATCTTGGCCAGCAGTCCGTACTGACTGAAGGGCAGCACAATGGTCACCGGGGCGTGAGTCTTCTGCAGCTCATCGGCAATCCGCTGACGCAGGGCATCCAAGCCTTCCCCCGTTTTGGCGGAAATCAGCACGCCGCCGGGAATGGGGGATGTTTCAATCCCTGTGTCGCACTTGTTGACGACCTCGATTCTCGGCTGCTCCGTGGCACCCAAGTCCCGCAGAACCTCCTCCACCGTGTCGTGCTGCTCCTGCATCTCCCGGGAAGACCCGTCGGACACAATCACCAGCACATCCGCCAGAGCGGCCTCCTCCAGGGTGGAGCGGAAGGCGCTGACCAGGGCGTGAGGCAGCTTGCGGATAAAGCCCACCGTGTCCGTCAGCAGATAGGCGGTGTGCTCCTCCGTCTCCACCCGGCGGCTTACGGCATCCAGGGTGGCGAACAGCTTATCCTCCGCGTAGACCCCTGCGCCGCTGAGGGCATTGAGCAGGGTGGACTTGCCGGCGTTGGTGTACCCCACCAGCGCCACCACGGGAATGTCGCTCTTCTCCCGGCTCTTTCGGCGAAGGGAACGCTGCTTCTCCAGTGCCTCCAAGCGGCGGCGGAGATCCGTCATCCGCTCCCGGATCCGGCGGCGGTTCATTTCCAGCTTGCTTTCGCCGGGGCCTCTGGTGCCGATGCCGCCTGCCAGACGGCTCAGCACCACGCCCTGACCGATGAGCCGGGTGGACTGGTACTGCAGCTGCGCCAGCTCCACCTGCAGCTTGCCCTCGGCACTGGTGGCACGCTGGGCGAAAATGTCCAGAATCAGCGTGGTGCGATCCACCACCTTCACCCGGAGGATATCCTCCAGATTCCGCACCTGAATGCCGGTCAGCTCTTCATCGAAGATGCACAGATCCGCCTCCAGTGCCTGACACTGGCGGCACAGTTCGTCCGCCCGTCCCCGGCCGATGAACAGGGCGGTATCCGGCTTGTCCTTCTTCTGCAGGAAGGCGCCCACCACTTCCGCCCCGGCGGTGTCTGCCAGCCGGGCAAGCTCCGCAAGGGATTCCTCGCTTTCAATGCCCATGAGCACCGCCCGCTCGGGAGCGTCTGCGTCCTTGGCCTTGCCTTCCCGGCCCACGATCTTATCGCTTTCCTCGATTTGGCTGAGCCATTCCCGATCCGGCAGGCGATACCACCGGGCGGTGTCCGTCAGCAGGATTTCCGCATGCTTGATGAGGAAAGCGGACTGAACGAAGGTAGGCTCTCCGTCCTTCACCCCCAGGGCGGTCATGCCGTCGTAGCGGAAGGCACGGAGGGCGCTGAGATCCACATCGCTGAGATGCCCGTCCCCGTTGGGATGGGTGTGGAGACAGCGAACCCCGCTGAGCCGATCCGGGTTTCGCCGCAGGCGGTAATCCCGCAGCTCCACATCCCGATCCGTGCCTACGGACACGTCCACAATCTCCCCGTCCCGGGTGATGTACAGGGCAATCTCCCGATTGATGGCACAGCTGGCCTTAGCCAGGAACTGCGCCAAATCGTGGGGGAGGAACACATCCTCCTCCACCTGATACTGATACAGCTGCCGCAGCTGGGCAAGGAGGGAATCCCGAATCCCCTCCACCTTGCCGTGGATCATTTCTTCCTTCATGCATCCTCCTCCCGGTGGCCGCCTTGCCGCTCCCGGATGAGCTTTTCATATTCGTCCACGGCACGGAGGATAATATCCCGCCAGTGCATGGGGATGGTCTGCCGAGCCTTTTCCCCCACGGTGTCCAGCATGGGCAGAGCACGGAGGATGGTATCCGCAATGGCTTCCGGGGTTTCGTTGGCGCAGATGAAGCCGTTCACTTCATCCTCCACCCCTTCGGCGGAGCAGGAGCCCTTCACCACCAGCCCGGGGGTGGACATGGTAGCCGCCTCCCGGAGCACCATGGGAGCGTTATCGTACACGGAGGGGAACACCAGCAGATCAGCGCAGCGGTAGAGGGCCATGAGCCTGCTCCGGTCGCTGATGAAGCCCTCGAAGGTGCAGGCGTCCCCGATGCCCAGGGTCTTTGCTTCCTCGGTGATGGCGTCAAAGTCCGGGCCGTCCCCGGCGGTGACCAAATGGAAGGGCTGACCCTTCTTCCGGAGGATGGCCATGGCGCCCAGCACCCCGTGCAGGTTCTTCTTATAATTATGCTGCCCCACAAACAGGAACACGGGCACCCCCTCCCGGCAGAAGCGGCGCCGGGCTTCCGCCACGTCCTCCGCCTTGGGCTCCACCGGGTCGGTGCCGTTTTCCATTACCAGAATCTTGCCGTGATAGCCGTAGTCTGCCAGCACCTGCGCGGTGGCGTTGTTCACCGTCCACACGCTGTCGCACTTGTTATAGAAGCGGACAATGTGCCGCACCACTTCCTTGGCAATCAGCTCCGAGTGGGTCTTATCGTAAAAGTCCTGATAATACTTGCTGTGGAAGGTGGTCACCAGAGGAATATCCCGCTTCCGGGCAATGCGCAGGGCTTCCTCCCCGGCGCTGAAGGGGCTGTGGGTGTGCACAATATCGAAGGGGATGGCGTCCAGCTTCAATCGGTAGCGCACGTCCAGCTTGGCCAGTGCCAGCCGGTAAGCCTCCCCGGGCAGGGGCAGGCTCTTCTGCAGCAGCGTGGGAAAGTCGCACACTTCCTCCCCGCTGGGGGCATTGGGGGCAATATAATAAGCCTGGTGTCCCAGGGCGATCAGGTTCTGGCAGTAGCTGAAGGTCACACGACCCACCCCGTCCACGCAAGGGGGATAGGTGTCCACAAATTCACCAACGATCATGGCTTGACTCCTTTCATGGTCGTCTGTCCATGGCAATGTATCATGAGTATTATACCATATCCGTTTGGGAGGGGCAAGGAGGGGGGACAACGGACGGGGTTTTGCGGGTGTAGGAGTGTCAAGCATAGGTTACACATAGGGCAGCGGAGAGAAGTCAAG
>JAUMVT010000025.1 GCA_030529995.1 Clostridia bacterium | reverse complement strand
AATTACGCCTGTGTCCTTGTCAATACCGATATGCGCCTTGTACCCGAAGTGCCAAATTTGGCTCTTCTTGGCGGAACGTGCGTCTGGATCACGTTCCCTTTTCGCATTCTTCGTCGAGGATGGTGCCTCGATAAACGTGGAATCGACAATCGTTCCGCGCTTCAGAATCAGCCCGCGCTTCGTCAGCTGCTCCGCTACCTGCGCGAAGATCTTCTTCTGGAGATTGTGCTTCACCAGCAGGTTGCGGAACCTTCCCAGCGTATCGCCGTCCGGCACCTGATTACTCGAATCCACGCCGCAAAAACCCGAAAAAGCGCGGCTTGATGAGCTTCATCCACTCGCCCCACGGAACAATGCGGTCAATCTGCGCAAGAAATTCCCTTTTCTTCGTCCGTACCTGCGATAATTCGTCATCCGGCACGGACAGGCTCAGTTGCTTGTTCACATGCCTGGTATATCACATTGGGGTGGAAGGTGCATTGTGCGGTGGCGTCCTAAAAGAGAACCCGCCAGACTCTTCGCCCGGCAGGTTCCCTTCGTCATGATTGGAAGTGTTCCTTACTTGCCTGCGTTGGCAACAGCGCTTTCTGCTGCAATCTTGCCCCAGGTTGCGCAGATGCCGTGACCAATGCCGCCGATGGTATTGTGTCCGGCAATGTTGGCCGAGCCAATGATTTCGCCTGCCAGGTATACGTTGCCGATGGCCGCGCCGTCTTCACGCATCAGCTGGGCAGACCCATTGATTCGAGGGCCGCCTGCCGTCATCATCAGATACGGCACGGTGTACACTGCATAGTAGGGACCTTCTTCAAAGGAAAGCAGATTGTCCGTACGGCCAAATACGCTGTCTTCGCCCTTTTTCACATCTTCATTATACTGCGTCAGGGTTGCTTCCAGGTTCGGCGTATGAATCATTTCCGCCAGCTCGCTGATGGTGTCAGCCTTGAACACATAGCCCTTCTCAATGAGTTCGTTGATCTTTTCCTCATTGGTGAAGGCTGCAGAATTGCTCATCATGCCGGTGAACAGTGCCTGGTCATCCGAAAGCATGCTCTCCGTAAGCACCACATAGATGATGTTCTGGTCGCTGGTGCGCCATACGGTACGCTTGTCCATGCTGGTAGCCTTGGGCTCGTTGAAGACCCGGTCGCCGCTGGTGTTGATCCACACAGCACCGTTGTAATTGATGTTGCAGCGAAGCGAGGCCTGGAATCCGGTTACAGGCACGGAACCGCCGTAGCAGGAGCTGTAATCCATATTATCAAAGGCAGCACCGGCCTTGCGGGCAAAGTCATAGCCGCTGCCGATGGCAGTGTTCGGGTCGTTGGAGGTAATGTTGGTGAAGTTAAATTCCTTCAACCAGCGTTCGCAGTAGCCATAGCCGCCGGTAGCAATCACGGTGGAGGGAGCTGCAATCTCCTTTTCGCCAACCACAACGCCCGTCACGTCCCCTGCTTCATTCAGGGTGATGTCCGTCACCAAGGTATCCAGGCACAGCTGCACCTGACCTGCGTCAATATAGGGCTGCAGTTTGTTCATCAACCCCCGGACAAAGTAGGAACCGCCGCCGGAGGATGCACCGCCGGCCGTGTAGGTCACACGGTTGATGTCCATGGTCAGGTAGCTGCCGCTGTCCACCTTGTCAGAGAACTCTACGCCCACGTCCTGCTGCAGCCAGTCAATGGCTTCGCCGGAGCGTTCCGCATGCACCTTGGCGATTTCCGTGTTCATGTACTGTTCGCCGCCACCTAGGTTGACAAAGTCCTGATAGAACAGCTCCGGGCTGTCTTCAATGCCTGCGTCCTTCTGAATCTGGTAGCAGGCACCGCTGATAGAGCCGCCGGCCGTGTTTGCCGAGCCGCCTACACGGTAATTCTGCTCCAGCACCAGCACCTTTGCGCCCAGCTCGGCCGCGCGGACGCTGGCCACAAGACCGGCCATGCCTGCGCCAACCACAATCACATCCGGCTCAAGGGTGATTTCCAACTCAGCTTTTTCCTGGGTTTCTTCACCGGACAAGGCCGCCTTTACGGCCTCCTTGATAGCCTCAGAAGTCACCGTAGCACCGGCAACAGCATCCACATCCGTGGATTGAGCATCAACGATTTTTGCAGGCATCTGCTCAATAGCCGGATCGCTGATGCCGGCCGTTTCGTTGTGTTCCACGACCTCCACCGCCGTGATCTTGCCGCCGGACACGGTAACAGCCACCTTCACCGCACCGCCCATGCCGTTGGCGCTTCCTTCATACACACCGTCAGCAGGCATGGCATCCGCCAATGCCATCAGGGGCATCAGGCAGGCCAACACAACAGCCAGCATGACGCTCAGCAGGGATGAAAACCTTCTTTTCATGAAATTTCCTCCTTTTTTCCCTTGGGAAAACTGTGGCTTTATGGTATCATGTTCGTGAAGAAAATAACATGCTCATTCCGTTTCATTTTTGTGATTATCATGCATGGGAGGTTATGAACTTGAAACGATATCCCCGGCTTGACTCCTATCGAATCACCAATGATCCTCTCTCTGACTTTCTGGCAGCATTTCATTTTCAGATTGAGTATTATACCAACTGGCCGGTGCAGGATCACAAAACCCTGCGGAATATTATTTGCCCTCAGTGCAAACTGATTCTGCTGGAACAGGGGTCATGCCGCATTGAAACAGCAGATGCTTCCTATACGGCAACGCCTGGCTGCTGCATTTTCGTTCCGCCATACACCATCTATGATGCGGAGACTTACGAAGGCGTCAATTCTTATGAACTTTTCTTCAACGTGCTGCCCATTGCCATGGAGCAGGAATTTCTTGAACAGGCAGATTTGCAGCGCATTACGCTTTTTCAGGAGCTCTTTCAGAAGGAGGACTTCAGCCTGATGGCCGCCTGCTATCAGGCACTCCGGAAGCAATCCTCCGGTGCCTATGCCCAGCTGAATGCTTTGCTCATCTTGCTGCTGATCCATATCTTCCAATCAAGAGGCACTTCTTTTGCGCCCCTGCCTGAAAGTCACAGCAAAGAGCAGGATCTGATGCGCAAATTGTTTATCTACCTGGAGAAGCATCTGTCAGAGCCGATCCACGTACAGCAGGTATGCGACGAACTGCAAATATCCCAAAGTTACCTGTGGCGTTGCTGCAAGAACACCATGGGCATCTCCCCCAGTCAAACCATCATGCGCTACAAGCTGCGCTATGCCCAGTCGCTGCTGAAAAATCAGGAATTAAGCATTGCCCAGGTGGCCGAAGGCATCGGCATGGATCCCTACTACTTCAGCAGCCAGTTCAAGAAGCAGTTCTTCCTCTCTCCTTCCGCCTATCGAAAGAAATAAATTGCCCAAAACTTTTTCGTGCTAAAGTGTTGACATCTTCGCTTTGTTGTGTTAGTATGATAAAGCGTTGAAGGCAAGTAGCCTTCTTCCATTTCAACAAAACGAAGTTACGGAGGCGGTTCCTATGAAGAAGATGTTCGCAATGCTGCTGGCGCTGGCCATGTGCATGATGTCCGTTTGCGCTTTCGCTGAGGATTCCGACATGGCCTATGTGAAGGGCAAGGGCAAGCTGGTGGTTGGCATTACCGACTTTGAGCCCATGGACTACAAGGATGCAGACGGTGACTGGGTGGGCTTTGATGCCGACTTGGCAAAGACCTTTGCCGAGTACCTGGGCGTGGAAGTCGAATTCGTTGAAATCGATTGGGACAGCAAGGTGTTGGAGCTGAACAGCAAGAACATCGACTGCGTATGGAACGGCATGACCCTGACGGACGAAGTAAAGAGTGCCATGAGCTGCTCCAATGCCTACCTGAACAATGCACAGGTTGTTGTGGTGCCCAAGGATGTGGCTGACAAATATCAGACGGTGGAAAGCCTTGCCGGGCTGACCTTTGCTGTCGAGGCAGGCAGTGCCGGTGAAGCGGCTGTAACCGGGCTGGGATTGACTGCTACTCCCGTTGCCTCTCAGGCCGATGCCCTGATGGAAGTGGCCGCCGGCACCTCCGATGCTGCTGTCATCGATGCCCTGATGGCCGCCGCCATGGTCGGTGATGAAACCAGCTACGCTTCCCTCACCTATACGGTAGGCCTTACCACGGAAGAATACGGTGTCGGCTTCCGTCTTGGTTCCGACCTGACCGAAGCACTGAACGCCTTCTTTGTGGCCAACTATGAAACCTTGCAGGAAGCCGCTCAGGCTTACGGCGTGCAGGCTGCGCTGATTGAACAGAAGTAACGGTCAAGCTTACGGCGTTTCAGGGAATCTTCCGCTTTGGGAGATTCCCGACGCTGTGTTTATCACCATGCGAAAGGGCGAACATGCATCATGAGTACCTGGCTTGAACAGTTTCCGGTGGTTGTCAGTGCATTAAATGAAGGCTTCCTGCAGACCATGAAGCTCTTCTTTGTCACCCTGATTGGTGCTGTTCCGCTGGGTCTTTTGATCTCTCTGGCTTCCATGTCCTCCTTCAAACCCTTGAAGTGGCTCAGCCGAGGCATCGTGTATGTCATTCGCGGCACGCCGCTGATGATTCAGCTGCTGATCATCTTTTACTTTCCCGGGCTGATCCTCGGCAATAACATCTGGGGCGGCGGAGAATCCGGTCGTTTTCTGGCTGCGGCCATCGCTTTCATCATCAATTACGCCTGCTACTTTTCGGAAATCTTCCGCGGCGGCATTCAAGGGATTCCTGCCGGTCAGGAGGAAGCAGGGCTCGTGCTGGGCATGACGAAGAGCCAGATTTTCTTCAAAATCAAGCTGCTGCAAATGATCAAGCGGATCGTGCCGCCCATGGCCAACGAAATCATCACCCTGGTCAAGGACACGTCCCTGGCGCGGATCATCGCCATGCAGGAAATCATTTGGGCCGGGTATTCCTTCATGAAAGGCTCTCACGGCATCTCCGGTGTCATCTGGCCCCTGTTCTTCACCGGCGTGTACTACCTGATCTGTAACGGTCTGCTTAGCTTCCTATTTAATAGGCTGGAGCAGAAGCTGAACTTTTTCCGCTGAAAGGAGATGAAAGCCCATGGCTCTGCTGGAAGTCAGCAACATCAGCAAATCTTTCGGCACCACAAGTGTCCTGCGTGACATCTCCTTTACCATGGAAAAGGGCGATGTGGTCTCCATCATCGGCTCCTCCGGCAGCGGAAAAACAACGCTGCTGCGCTGCCTGAACTTTCTGGAAACACCGGATCAGGGAACCGTTCGCCTGAACGGCGAAACGCTGCTGGACGCCTCAGACAAAACCGTGCCGAAGGAAGCGGAGCTGCGGAAACGTCGGCTCCACTTCGGGCTGGTGTTCCAATCCTTCAACCTTTTCCCTCAGTACACCGCACTGGACAATGTGGTGCTGGCACGGGAACTGCTGCTGCGGGAAAAGTGCAGGGACAAAACCCAGCGGCGGCGGATTCACGAGGAAACTGTGGAGCAGGCACGTCAGCTGCTGACCCAAATGGGGCTTCAAGACAGGATGAACAATTATCCTCACCAGCTCTCCGGCGGACAGTGCCAGCGGGTTGCCATTGCCCGTGCGTTGGCCTTGGAGCCGGACATTCTCTGCTTTGACGAGCCCACTTCTGCCCTGGATCCGGAACTGACAGGCGAAGTGCTGCGAGTCATTCGTTCCCTTGCCGAGCGGGATACCACCATGATCATCGTCACCCATGAAATGTCCTTTGCCCATGATGTGGCCAGCAAGGTCATCTTCATGGATGAAGGCATCATCCTGGAGCAGGGCACACCTCAGCAGGTTTTCGATCACCCCAGTGCGGAGCGTACACGTCATTTCCTGGCTAACTATACAGGCTTATGAGTAGGATACGCAAGTTCACCTTTGTTTGATGCATTTTTCACACAATCGCCCTTTTGTCCGAACGAAACGTGCTGTGCAAGGTTCTCGGCAGTACATTTCCCTGCTGCGCAAAATGCCGTTTTTTGTTCAAAATTCGGATGTTTTGCATGGTTCACGTCAATTTTGCATTTTTCTTGTATTCCACTTGCATTTTGATTTTCCCCGGTGTATAATCACTGCATTCTATTAAAGGAGGCATTCTACCATGAAGAAACTAGCTGCACTTGTCCTTGCGATTGTTCTGGCGCTGAGCTGCCTCACCTTCGCATCTGCTGAAGACACCGTAAAGATCGGCGTGTTTGAGCCTTCCTCCGGCGATAATGGTGCCGGCGGCAAGCAGGAAGTGCTTGGTATCGAGTATGCCAACTCCCTGACGCCTACTGTTGAAATCGGCGGCAAGACCTATAATGTGGAGCTGGTCATTGTTGATAACCAGTCCGCAACGGATAAGGCTGTGACCGCCGCCCAGTCTCTGGTTTCCTCCGGCGTGTCCATTGTCCTCGGTTCTTATGGTTCCGGTGCTTCCATGGCAGGCGGCGACGTGTTCGCAGCTGCTGAGGTTCCCGCCATCGGCGTGAGCTGCACCAACCCCAACGTTACCTTGCTGTGCGACTACTATTGGCGTGTATGCTTCCTGGATCCCTTCCAGGGCAGCGTAATGGCCAACTTCGCCTATGACAAGGGCTGCAAGAAGGCCTATGTGCTCTCCATGCTTGGTGAAGACTACGGCAACGGCCTGGCACACTACTTTGTAGAGGCTTTCAAGGCACTGGGCGGCGAAGTGGTTGAGGACACCTTCCCTGAAGGCACCAGCGACTTCTCCGCTTACCTGAACAATGCTGCCAACGCCGGCTGCGACGTGATCTTCTCTCCCTGCGCTACCACCTATGCTTCCCTGATCATCGACCAGGCCGCTTCTCAGGGCATCACCTTCCCGATTATGGCCGGCGACACTTGGGAGTCCTCCGTTATCCTGGACGCTGCCAAGGGCAAGGATGTTGACGTGTACGTGTCCACCTTCTTCGCAGAAGACGAGACCAACGCTGCCGCAGTGGAATTCGTTTCCGGCTTCAAGGCATGGCTGAACGCCAACCCCGACAAGCTGACCAACAACGGCGGCAATGACATCGTGGCTGCTGTTTCCGTGCTGGGCTTTGACGCTTACAACGTGGCCATCGAAGCACTGAAGGCCGCCGGTTCTACCGAGCCTGCTGCTGTGGCTGCTGCTCTTCCTTCCGTCACCTACACCGGTGTGACCGGCGCCATCTCCTTCGATGAAAACGGCGATGCCAACAAGGACATGGCCTACATCAAGAAGGCCAACACTGAAACCGGCGAGTTCGACTTCGAAAAGACCCAGTCGGTGGCAGGCCTCGCTGAGTAATCCGCTTTTCCTGTGAGTCAAGCAGCGAACCCGTGCCCGTGAAAGCGCGGGTTCGCTTTCTTGCTATCATCGCATATCCCTTTCCAATGGAGGAATGACGAATGTTCGACATGCTGCTCCCCTATCTGCTGGCCGGCATATCCGTCGGCGGACAGTATGCGCTGATTGCTGTAGGCTACACCATGGTCTACGGCATTCTGCGGTTAATCAACTTTGCCCACGGCGACATTTTCACTGCAGCCGGCTTCTTCATGGTCTATTTGGTAGCCGCTCTGCCCCTTAGCATTTCCGTTCCTCTGGTGATTATTCTGACGGTCATCTTGGGATTCCTGGTGGAGCGTGTAGCCTACAAACCCCTGCGCACTGCTCCCCGTATGTCCATTATGATTTCTGCCATCGGTACCTCCTACCTGCTGCAAAACCTGATGTGGTACGTAACCGGCGGTCTGGCCAAGCAGTACCCTGTGCTGCCCTGGATCTCCGACACGGTACGCATCGGCTCTGCCAGCACCAAGGTTGTTACCCTTGTGACCCCTGTGCTGACCGTACTGCTGGTCATTGCTCTGGTGATGCTGATTAACCACACCAAGGTGGGCATGGCCATGCGTGCCGTTTCCAAAGACTTTGAAACGGCGCAGCTCATGGGCATCAAAATCAACAACGTGATTTCTGCCACCTTCATCCTGGGCTCTGCCTTGGCTGCTGTCGGCTCCATGCTTTACTTCACCAACTATTCCACCGTCACGCCTACCGTTGGTGCCATGCCCGGACTGAAGGCCTTCGTGGCAGCCGTGTTCGGCGGCATCGGTTCCATTCCCGGTGCTGTCATCGGTGCGTTTATCATCGGCATTTGCGAAAACCTGATGAAGGCCGCAGGCTACACTGCCTTCTCCGATGCCTTCACCTTCGCATTGCTGATCATCATCCTGATCTTCAAGCCTAACGGTCTGTTTGGCGAAAAGACAGCAGAGAAGGTTTGAGGTGATACGAATGAAGAAACAACCTTTGTGGAAAACCCTTTGCTGCGTTGCCGGTGTGGCGATCATTTTCTTCTTGGCCTGGCTGGCTGAGGAAACCCAGGGTGCAAGCTCCATGCTGGTCACCGTGCTGAAAAAAGGCGCCGTTTACGCTCTGATCGCCGTATCCATGAACCTGCTGAACGGCTTTACCGGGCTGTTCTCCCTGGGACAGGCAGGCTTCATGCTGGTAGGTGCTTATACCTATGCAGTGCTCACCATTCCCCTTGCCAAGCGGCAGGCTGTGTATCAGTACTATGCCGGCGGCTGCATTACGGTAGAGGTTAACTTCATCGTTGCCCTGGTACTGGCCGGCGTTGTGGCCGCCATCTTCGCTGCGCTGATCGGTTTGCCTGTGCTACGGCTGAAGAGCGACTATCTGGCCATTGCTACCCTGGGCTTTGCAGAAATCATCCGCGCTATTGTCCAGTGGGACAGCCTTGGCCCCATTACCAACGGTTCCAATCTGCTGAAGACCTATCCCACCTTCAAGACAGTGATGAGCGGCAGCACGGTGCTGTTCCCCTTCATTGTGTCAGGCATATGCATCGGCATCATTCTGCTGCTGATCAACTCCACCTACGGCCGTGCCTTCAAGGCCATCCGTGATGATGAGATTGCCGCTGAAGCCATGGGCATCAACCTGTTCCATCACAAGCAGATGTCCTTCGTCATCAGCTCCTTCTTCGCAGGCGTAGGCGGTGCTCTGCTGGCCATGTATCAGGGCTCCCTGCAGGCCAACGCCTTCAAATCCTCCATGACCTATGAGATCCTGCTGATTGTGGTCATCGGCGGCATGGGCAGCGTGTCCGGCAGCGTGATTGCTTCCTTCCTGTTCATTGCGTGCAGCGAGTGGTGGCTCCGCTTCCTGGACAATGTGACCTACATCAATGATTTCCAGGTTCCCCTGCTGGGCTCCGGCTTCCGCATGGTGGTGTTCTCCGTTGTGATCATGATCGTGGTACTGTTCTTCCGTCAGGGCTTGATGGGCGACAGAGAGCTTTGGAACCTGAAGATCCCCAAGCGTAAGGCAAAGCAGGAGGTGACGAAGGCATGAGCAGCGTGTTGCGTGTAGAAAACGTCACCATGCAGTTCGGCGGCGTGGTTGCCATCAATGACCTTTCCATGGAAGCCAACGAGGGCGAAATCGTGGCACTGATCGGCCCCAACGGTGCCGGCAAAACCACTGCCTTCAACTGCATCACCGGCGTTTATGAACCCACCAACGGTGCGGTTTATTTTCAGGACAAGCCCATTGCCATGAATCATCCATCCGGCAAAATGAAGCATGAATATGCCGGTGAAAAAGGCGATATGTACCTGGGCAAGCACATCCGCATGACGCCGGACAAGATCACGGCACTAGGCATTGCCCGTACCTTTCAGAACATCCGGCTGTTCAAGTCCCAGACCGCTTTTGAAAACGTGCTGATTGCCACCCACTTGCGTCGCACCAGCAACGTGTTTTCCGCTACCTTCCGCCTGAACTACAAGGAAGAAGCGGCCATGCGCAAGCATGCCATGGAGCTGCTGGATGTGGTGGGTCTGGCTGACTTGGCGGAGGAGAAGGCGACTTCCCTCCCCTACGGCAAACAGCGCCGCTTGGAAATTGCCCGTGCCTTGGCAACCAAGCCCAAGCTGCTGCTGCTGGACGAGCCTGCCGCCGGCATGAATCCTCAGGAAACAGAGGAACTGGGTGCCTTCATCCGCTCCATTAAGGATCAGTTTGGGCTGACCATTTTCATGATCGAACACCACATGAACCTGGTCATGGATATTTCCGACCGTATTTACGTGATTGACTTCGGCAAGCTGATTGCCAAGGGAACCCCTGCAGAAGTGCGGGATAATCCTGCGGTGATTGCGGCCTATCTGGGGGTGGATGAAGAATGAGTCTGCTGAAAGTAACGGATCTTCACGTGAACTACGGCGGCATTGATGCCTTGCGTGGCATTTCCTTTGAGGTGGAAGAAGGGGAAATCGTTACCTTGATCGGCGCCAACGGTGCCGGTAAGTCTACCACCCTGCGCACCATCTGCGGACTGGTTCGTTCCAGCTCGGGACGTATCGTGTATGACGGACGGGACATTACCAGTCAGAACACCCAGCGGATTGTGTCCGAAGGCATCGCCTTGGTGCCGGAAGGACGCCGGGTTTTTGACAACCTGACCGTAAAGGAGAACCTGCAAATCGGTGCCTATCTCCGCAAAGACAAAAACAGCATCGAATCCGACATTGAGCATGTCTACACCCTCTTCCCCCGGTTGAAGGAAAGAAACTGGCAGAAGGCCGGTACCCTTTCCGGTGGTGAGCAGCAGATGCTGGCCGTTGGCCGTGCCATGATGACCAGGCCTCGGATTCTGATGATGGATGAGCCTTCCTTGGGACTTGCCCCCTTGATCGTGAAGGACATTTTCTCCATCATTCGTCAGCTGAACCAGACCGGCATGACCATCCTGCTAATTGAGCAGAATGCTAATGCTGCCCTGCGCTGCGCCCACCATGCCTACGTGCTGGAGACCGGACGCATTACCATGTCCGGCACAGGCGAAGAGCTCTTGGCAGACAAACGTGTGCAGGACGCCTACCTGGGTACCAAGTAAACATCAGTAACAAAGCAGCGGCTTCTTGATTTTATTCATCAAGAGGCCGCTGTTCTTTTTGCAGTTCATTCACTGCCCAGGCCGCATGTTCTGCCACCAAAGGGGACGGGTGGTTTTTCAATGCCTCCAGCATAGGAAGCAGGGACGTATCTCCGCTGCATCCGGCCACAAGGCAGGCCTGCCCCAGCACCCGGTTAGGAATTGCCAGATTGCTGCCGATGATCGGCCGAAGAGTCATGGTTGTTTCCTTGGGATGGGATAGCAAATCCCGCAAGGACACCGGGGGCAGCTGCTCCCCCATGGGCTTCGGCTGATGGGGACAGCATCGCTGGCAGTTGTCGCAGCCCAGGAGGCGATTGCCCATCTTCCGCATAGCCTCCGGAATGGGCTTGCCGGAAAGCATCCAGTTCCGCAGACACTTTTCCCGATGGAAGCCTTCCTCGTCAATGCCACCGGTCGGACAAGCTTCGATGCAGCGTCTGCAGGAGCCGCAGTGCAGGCCGTGCTGCTCTTCCAGCACCATGTCTGCCGGAAAAGTCTTTTCCGACAGCAAAATCTGCACATGGAATCGGCTGCCTACCCCCTCCATATAGGACAGGGTATTGCGTCCCTGGCTGAATCCGGGCATCCGTGCAAAGATGGGCTTTACCCGAATATCATCCCGCAGTGCCCACTCCCCCTCGGAGGCCTTCGCCGCCGCTTCCGCCGTGCGGTACGCCTGCTGAGAAGCATAGTAATACGGGTGAATCCACGCATCATGCTCAGCAGGCTCCCGCTCCGCCTCATAGGTCCAGAAAGCCAGCAGCAGCGTTCCTTGCTCCGCCGCTCCGCAAGCTAATGCATCCAGCAGAATCACCCGTGCAAAACCCCCATCCAGCAGGGTTTGCTTCATGTCCATGACATCTTATCCCTTCAGTTGTGCCGCCAAGAGGCACACCTTTTTCTGACAGCAGAGATCCCCTTGAGTCACCCGCAGCAGATCCTGACGGGTCACATCCTCATCGGCATACAGGCGGAGGAACGCATCTGACCCGGCAATAGGCCAATCCGCATTGTAAGCAGTGCGGTAGTGCATGGGCAGAATCACCCGAGCCTGCAGCAGCTCCGCCGTCTTCTTTGCCTGCTCAACATCAATGGTATAGTAGCCGCCTACAGGGATCATCAGCACATCCACCGGTGCAAGGGCGGCAATCTGCTCCTTGGTGGGCAGATGTCCCAAGTCTCCCAGATGAGCAACACGAAGCCCCTCCGCCTCCAGCAGGAACAGAAGGGTGGATCCACGCTTGGTTCCCTGTGCGTCATCATGCCAGGCATGAATCGCCTGAATCTTCACGTCCGGTGCAAGGGTATGCAGCCCTTCCGTATCGATGACCTGTGCCTCCGGTGCGTTCTCCAGCGCCGCATGATCATGATGGTGATGGGACACCAGCACCGCATCCGCCTTCACCGGCTCTACAGGATAGCCGCTGCCCTGATCCACAGGATCGGTCAGAATCCGCATACCGTTGTCCAGCTCCAGCAAAAACATAGCATGACCGATACAGGTAATAATCACGGTTTTCTTCTCCTTTCTTCCAGCAGACATGCCACTTGCAGCATGTAGGGAAGCAATCCGCCGGGCAGCGCTTCCCGCCTGCGCAGTCTTACCGCCCAGTCTCGCACACAGCCATCGCAGACACGTTCCACTGCCTTTTCGCCTTCCTCCGCCGCCTTTGCCAGCAGGCGCAAGGTTCCTGCGTCCATCACATCAGAAGGATGCAGGCGCAGCAGCCAAACCGCATTGCCAAGGCGTCCTGCAGGATGAGCGTCTTCGCAGCACGTTGGCTGCGGCAAAGCGTGATCCAGCAGCAACCAACCATTTTCCTGCCGCACCGTCCAGCCTTCCTGTTCCGCCCTTTGTGTGAAGGCCAGAACGGTATCCTGTTCCGCCGCCTGAGGCAAATCCACCGCCAACAGAAAGTCAGGATGCAGACTTCTCCTGAGGGCGCAGGGACGTCTTATAGGATACTGCTGAAGCAGGGCGGTCATTTCCCTGCGCAGGCCGGTCAGCATACAGGTCCGTTGGCCGCATACTCCAAGCTCAATTCATGCAGTGCGCTGTAAGAGCCTTGCATATCCAGCTGGTATTGCAGATGCACCGTGCCATGCTCCGGGGTCAGCTTGCAATTCACCTTGGTAGCATACACCGCCATGCCCAGATTGCCGTACGGGGTATGATAAGCTCCCTCGAAGCGCTGTCCCTTAATGAACACCATGGAGGTGCCAAAGTCCCCTGCCCGGGTCATCATCACCCGTCCCGGCTGCATTTGCAGGGTAATATTCTGGGTGCTGGGCCTGCCTTTTTCATCCTCCGGCTGGGTCTCCTGATAATAAAGGGTATACTGACTGCCGGAAACGCTCAGTCTGCCGGTAGTCGTCACACGAATCGGTTCTTCATCTTCTCCGGGATAGTCCTGGGAACGTCCCGCAATGGTAACCAATACAGGAATGTCTTTCTGCATGGGCAACACCTCCACTGAAATTGTAGCATAACTGACCGAGGAGAACAAGACCGAATGCTTTATCAAATAGACGGCTTACAAAATTCCACCTCTTTTTCCTGTTCATCCATGACGTCCTGTGATACAATAAGGAAGACGTTTTTTCAGGAGTTGATCTGCATGGCTGCCGCCGACATGACTCAGGGCAAAACCCTTCCCCATCTGGTGAAGTACGCCGTTCCGCTGATTCTCGGCAACTGCTTTCAGCTTGCCTACAATGCCGTGGACAGCATCATTGCCGGCCGCTTCATCGGCAAAGGGGCTTTGGCGGCGGAAGGTATTGCAGGCCCGGTGATGAACCTGGTGATTCTCGGCATTACCGGGCTGTGCATGGGGGCCGGCGTTCTGATGAGTCAATTCTTCGGCGGCAAGCGCATGGAAGAACTGCACAAGGAAATGGCCACGGCTGTGCTTGCCGGCGGCATCTTTTCGGTGGTGGTTGCCCTTGCAGGATTCCTAATGACGGATGGCATTCTATCCCTGCTGGCCGTGCCGGAGGAAATCCGATCCATGACCGGGATCTACCTGCGGATTACCTTCCTTGGTGCTCCCTTTACCTGCTTCTATAATGCTCTGTCCGCCGCCCTGAAAAGCGTAGGTGACAGCAAAACACCCCTCAAGTTTCTCATGTTTTCCTCCATCCTCAACGGGGTGCTGGACTTAATCTTCATCGGTCTGTTAGGCTTCGGCATCGTTTGCTCCGCCCTGACCACCGTGATTGCGGAAGCGGCCTCTGCCGCAATGAGCTGGCTGTACATCCGCCGGAAGGTGCCCATGCTTTGCCTGCAGCGGAGCGAATGGCGTATTGATCCTCCGCTGCTGAAGACCACCCTGCAATATGGCAGTGTAACCGCCCTGCAGCAGGCTGTTCAGCCCATCGGTAAGCTGCTGATTCAGGGGCAGGTGAACCAGCTGGGGCTGGATGTGATTGCCGCCTTCAACGCCTGCACCCGTGTGGATGATTTTGCCTTCACGCCGGAGCAAAGCATCGGGCAGGCCATTACCACCTTCTCCGCCCAGAACCTTGGTGCCCGGCAGCCGGGGCGGATTCGTCAGGGCTTGAAAGCAGGCCTGCTGCTGGAAGGCGTGTATTGGGTACTCATCGGCACGGTAACGCTGCTGTTCCGCCGACCGATTGTCAGCTGGTTTGTTGCCGGGGAAGGCAGTGAACAGGTGGTAACCCTTGGTGCTCAGTATCTGCTGCACATGGCACTCTTCTATCTCTGGCCTGCCATGACCAACGGGGTGCAGGGTTTCTTCCGGGGCATGGGCAAAATGTCCGTTACCCTTCTGTGCACCGCCATTCAGACAAGTATTCGTGTGGTATTTACCTACCTGCTTGCGCCCCACATGGGCATCAGCGGCATCACCTATGCCTGTGTCGCCGGATGGATGGTCATGCTGCTGGTGGAGGTGCCCATGATGTTTCATGTTTTGCATACGAAACAATTCTGTAAGGAGTGATGATTCATGCTGATTCTGCTTACCTACACCTTGAAGCCTGGCTGCCGGGAGGCCTTCTTCGCCACTGTGCACGAACTCGGTATGCCCCAAGTGGTGCAGCAGGAAGAAGGCTGCCTCCGGTATGACTACTTTCTTAGCCCCGACCAGCCGGATCAGGTGCTGCTCATCGAAGAATGGGCAAGTGAGAAGCACCAGCAGGCGCACATGGAGACGCCTCACATGAAGGCTTTCATGCGCCTGAAGCCCGACTTCGTGCTCTCCACCATCGGCAAGACCTATTGACGTGGTGCATTTTGTCATAAAAGCATCAATCTTTTCTTTGCATTCTCCAAAAAACGTGCTATAATAAGGCGAAGACAGTCCTAAAGGAGGTTTTTCCAATGGCTATCGTTACCAGTACTGAAATGTTCAAAAAGGCCTATGAAGGCGGCTATGCTATCGGCGCTTTCAACGTGAATAACATGGAGATCATCCAGGGCATCACGGAAGGTGCTAAGATGGAGAATGCCCCTGTGATTCTGCAGGTGTCTGCCGGCGCACGGAAGTATGCCAAGCATGTGTACCTGATGAAGATGATCGAGGCTGCTGTGCAGGATACCGACCTGCCCATCGTTGTGCACCTGGACCACGGCCCTGACTTCGAAACCTGCAAGAGCTGCATCGACGGCGGTTTCTCCTCCGTGATGATCGACGGCAGCCACCTGCCCTTCGAAGAAAACATCGCCCAGACCAAGCGAGTGGTTGAGTACGCTCATGACCACGGCGTTGTGGTTGAAGCTGAGCTTGGCCGTCTTGCCGGCGTGGAAGATGATGTGAAGGTTTCCGCTGAGGACAGCAGCTACACCCAGCCTGATGAAGTGGAAGAGTTCGTGAGCCGCACGGGCTGCGACTCCCTGGCCATCGCCATCGGCACCAGCCACGGTGCTTACAAGTTCAAGGGCGAGCCCAAGCTGCGCTTCGACATTCTGGAAGAGGTTGGCCGTCGTCTGCCCGGCTTCCCTATCGTGCTGCACGGTGCTTCTTCCGTGATCCCCGAGTATGTTGACATGATCAACGAATTCGGCGGCAAGATGCCCGGTGCTCAGGGCGTGCCGGAAGACATGCTCCGTAAGGCTGCCACCATGGCTGTGTGCAAGATCAACATCGACTCCGACCTGCGTCTTGCCTTCACCGGTCTGGTTCGCAAGCACTTTGCTGAGCATCCTGATCACTTCGATCCTCGTCAGTACCTGACCGATGCCCGTACCGGCATTCGCGACATGGTTCGTCATAAGATCGTTGATGTGTTGGGCTGCAACGGCAAGGCCTAATCTCCGGATTATCCATTCCAGTAAACAATTGCGGCATCGTCGGTGCAAGATCGACGATGCCGCTTCTTTTGTATTTTGGGTTATTTGCTTTGCTCAGGCTTTCCCGGTAATGGTCATGTGATGGGCAAAGAAGCCTTCCATGGTGTGGGAACGCATCTTCAAATCATAATCCGCATGGCTCTCCAAGTAGTCCTGGAAATTGTCACTGCCGTAAACAAGCCGTGCCAAGGTATCAATGGGCAGGGAAAGATCATAGTCCCGATCAATCTCCTGAACCTTCTTGCCTGCCTCCCCGCATTCAATGCGATAGGTGGCATTGTTTTGCTTCAGGATGGGGTCCGTCACCTGCAAAACGAAATAGCCTTCACGGGCGGAGTTCGGCATCAGCCGAAGCACCTCTTCCGCATCCACGATACGGATCATGGCCGTGGTGGTACGCAGCTTCTTTTTCTTTTCGCCGCAATCAATCTGCTCCTCGGCATTCACGCAGGGAATGTACCCCATGGAAGCAAAGAGCATGGGCTTCTCCGTTCGCACGTAGGACACAGCCACCCGCTCCTGATACAGGGTGGACAGGGTTTCGCGAATCTTCTGCTCCTGGGAGCGATTCTGTCCGTACAGGTAGGCAGTAATGAGACCGACACAGGCTGTGCATCCCTGCAGCACCACCGTGAAAAACCTGAGCCGCAGCAGTTCCGGCGTGCGGAACTCCAGCACCGTGGCCGGAGTCTGCCACACGTTCCAGAAGGCGGTTGTAATGTCGCTCCACTCCACCAGTACCGTAGGCACCCATTCCGTGAAGGTGTACACAGGCCGAATCAGGTAATTCACCAACAGTGCCAAGCCCCCTGCGCAGATCACATAGCCTACGGCGAACAGGGCAATCCGCAGCACCAGCTGGGGCATCAGCCGAATGGCATAGACCCGTTGCAGCTGTGCCTGATACTGCCGGTGATAGGCGGTCACTTCTCTGTTCAGCCGCTTAATCACCCGCATCACGATAACAAAACCCACAAGGAAGATCAGCACCCGAAGCCACAGGGTGGCAGCCATGGTTTCCTTCCCCAGGTCAATGACGGTGCCGCCTTCCTTCCACTGCTTCATGGTGTTGGTAAAGGTTACGTTTGCTCCGGAACCGCTGATCGGCGTTGCCTCCACCACAATGGCGGTAGGCTGAATGCTTTGGCTGACCAAGCTCATTAGCGGAATGTAAGCGCCCATGTCCATATAGTCGCCTACCCGCTTTTCGTGGCGAACCACGCCTACGATACGGTACTCTTCCCCGTTCAGCAGCACGGTACGGTCAATAGGATCCGCTACAGAGTACAGCTTCAGTGCCAGCTGTTCATCCACCATAATGACCTTGTCGCCGTTCTTCAGCTCCTCATCATAGAAGGTACGGCCATAGAGGATGTAACGGGGATGGACGGCAAATGCGTTTTCTCCCAGCAGGTCAATGCGGGCGTCGCCGGAGGCTTCCTCTGTGGCATTGGAGACCGTTGTGCTCTGAATCACGCCCCCCATGGTCCACTTGGCAATAGCCTCGGACATTTCCTCTGCTGCCGTCTCTAGGGACTCCTGCCAGTCTTTCAGTCCTTGATTGGGCTGAACCTTGTTTGTATCGCTTTCACTGCCGGATGTATCCGCCTGCTGAAGCTCCGGCGGGGATACCACATATTGGAGGGTGCTGCCTACACTCTTCACCTGAATCAGGCTGTAAGTCATGACACCGAGAAAAATCAGCAGCAGTACCACGAGGCCCCGGAATTTTTTCTTCATTCCTGCCGCCTCCTATCAGTTCACGTATTCCATTACAGCCATGCCATCGCTGAGTGCCCGGTCTTCCTGATAGGCAATGGTCTGGTAGGAGAAATCCTCCTGCACAGCATATTGCTTATCATTCTTTTCAATCACAGTCACGGAGGTCTTCACAGCCTTCTTGCTGTTGCTGGTCAGGAAGCCGCCGTTGCTGTCCTGCACAACGAACACATAATAGCTGCTGCCATCACTGCGCACAGCGGAAGCAGGAAGCAGGGTGGTGGATTCCTTGGCACGGTAGGTAATGGTTGCCTGCACGCCGCCATTGTTCAGTGCCTGACGAATGGCGGAATTGCCCGGCTCCTGCATGGATTCCGGCAGGTCAATTAGCAAATATTTGCTGCCATTGGTTTCCGTGCGGGTAGCCTGCACCGTGGTTTTTTCTGTGCCGGAGTCGCTGTCTCCCAGGGTGACCTTGGTGCCGTTGGAAATCGTCCGATCCACGCCGGTCAGGGAAGCCTTCAGCAGGGGCGTGGAATCCTCCGCCGTCATGGTATAAGCAGCCTTGGCACCATCGTAGTTATCCCCTGCCGCAACATCCACGGAAACGATCCATCCGTCATGGGGAGCAGTGATGGTAGCCAGCGCAGACACACGGCTATCCAGCTCAATCATCTGGTCGCTCAGGTCGTCCATTTCGTCCTGCAGCGCATTCCGCTTTTTAATGTAGTCAAAGGTGTCGCTGCTGACCTTCAGCTTCTTATCCTCATAGGTGGCATAGAAGGCCGTGCTCGCCTCATCGTAGGTGGACTTAGCAGCAATGGCCTTGTTCACCGCATCGGTAACCTCCTGGGGCACATCCTTCACGGCGGCCAGCTGCTTTTTCCAGGTCGATACGTCGCTGCCCAGGGTAATGCCGTTTTGCATGGCCAGCTTCCGTGCCTCATAGGTGCGCTTGCTCAGGTCGCTCTGCTTCTCCACCATTTCGGCATACAGCTCATTCTGCCGGCTTTCCTTGGAAAGCTTCCGGTTGGTGATGTCCAGTTCCAGCAGCTCGGTTGCCTTGCTGTCATAGGAGTCCTGCAGCTTCTGCAGGTCCTCTTCATAACTGGCCACCGTGGTGGTAAAGATGGTATCCCCCTTGCTCACATAGGAGCCTGCCTTCACATACACCTTGCTCACGGTAACGGCCGTTTTCTTGGCGTCCGCTACGGTCACTTCTTCCGTTTCCGGGAAGTAAACCTCAGCCGTCAGCTTATAGGACTGTTCCAGCCGACCCTTGGTGGGGGTATACATACGAACCTTGGGGGTGGTAATGGTCTGCACCGTGCGTGCAAAGAACATGCATAGCGCCACAACCACAGCCAGAATAATGAGTCCTCGCAGGGCAAATCTCTTGAGCTTCATCGAAATAACCTCCATGCAGGTGAAATGGATTACTTAAGCTCGCTGAGCTGAATACCGGCCACAATATCCTCCTGGAAGTACAGGTAGATCATCAGCGTGGGCAGGATGTACAGTGCAGAGCCGGCAAAAGCCACCTCTGCGCCTTCCGTGGAAATCTGGTTAAACATGGTGGACAGGGGCTGCAGGGATGAAGCATTGGCCAGATACACCAGAGGCTGTTCCACCATATTCCAGCAGTCCGCAAAGGAAAGTGCCGCCGCCGCACCGAGGATGGGACGGCACACTGGTAAAATCACATGGATAAACCCGCGGAAGGGTCCCACGCCGTCTACCATGCCGGCTTCCAGCAATTCATTGGGGATGGAAACCATGAACTGCCGCAGCAGGAAGATATAGAAGGGTGAAAAGCACATGGGCAGGATCACCGCCCAAATGGTGTTCATCAATCCCAGCCACCGAAGCACCATCACGCTGGGCGCCATGGTGACCTGAAAGGGCAGAATCATCAGCACCAGTATGAAAAAGAAGATGACATCCCTGCCCCGGAAGGTGAAGCGACTCAAGGCATAGGCGGTCAGAGGAATGATCATGGCCTGCCCCAGCAGAATAGCCGCCGCATACATCACCGAGTTGCAGAAGTATTGCAGGTAGGTGGGGTTTTCGATCAGAATGGTGTAATACTGCCGGAGAGAGAACTGCGCCGGCGAGTAAATCACATCCATCCACCTAGTGGCATCATAGTTGTTCCGCTGCCCCAGCCAGGCCTTGATTTCGCTGGTGGGGAAGAAGGAATACAGGAACGTGCAGATAATCGGAACCAGAATCAGCGCAGAGAGAATCACCAGCAGGATCATTGCGATCCATCCCCCAAGGGAAAGCCGATTGAGGCGGTGTCTTCTGCGGCGGTGCGCCGTATGCATACTGCTCATTCTCCTTTCCCTTACGCTTTATCCGGCGAGCGGACAGCCTTGGAGGCATACATCAGTGCGAACAGTGCCATAACGCCAACAGCGAAAATATAGGCGGCAGACGTTACATCCTGATAGTCCAGCTTGGCATACTTATTATTCATGAAGTGCTGGAGGGTATAGATGGCATCCGATGGATAGGCGCCGGAGATGAAGTACACTTCCTTGAAAATCTTGAAGGCATTCACCCAGCTGAGAACAAACACCAGGAAGGCCGTGGGCAGAATCTGGGGCAAAGTAATGCGGAAGGCCTGGGTAAACCAGCCTGCCCCTTCCAAAGAAGCGTACTCATACAGGGAAGGATGCACCGCACTGAGAGCGGATGCAAACAGCACCACGGAGAAGCCCAGGTTCTTCCAGATGTACAGCAGCACCACAGGCACCCGAAGGGCGACGCCATCCAGCCAAACCACCCGCTCCAGCCCCAAGGCTACCACCAGCCGGTTGATCACGCCGCCATAGTCGAACATGGTCAGCCAAATCAGCAGCATAGCAGAGGAAGGCATCAGGTAAGGCAGCAGCAGAATGTTGCGGAACGCCGTGGAACGCTCCTTCAGCATCTTCAGCATGGCAGCCAGCAGGAAGGAAAGGAGCCAAATCACGGGAGCGCACAGAATAGACAGCTCCCAGGTATTCTTGAGTCCCAGCTGAAACATGCTGTTCTGCATAACACGGCGGTAGTTATCCAGTCCTACAAAGTTATTCTGGAAGGTTCCGTCCAGCAGGGAATAATAAATTCCTCCGATGAAGGGAGCCACATAAAACAGGATAAGCCCCGCCATGCCGGGCAGAAGCAGGAGCCACACAATCTTCTTCTTGTGAAACACAAGAGCATCCTCCCTTACGTGTCGGAGGGCAGAGGAGGCTTTCCACCGGCTCTGCCCCGACGAAGGTTTCAATCAGGCGATTACTCGTCTTCCATGCGCATCATACGCATCTTGTTGTCCGCCTCCCGGATGAACTGATCCAGGGTGATCTGTCCGCCTCTGTACCGGCTGACCAGATTCGTCAGTTCACTGTTGGAGTCAGAGGAAGAGTTGGAAGTGAGGAACGAAGGCTTGCGAATGCCGATCTTCGGCACCACATTTTCCTGATAGTACTGAATCGCCTCGGCAGAAATGTCGAACTCATACTGGGGCAAGGTCTTCTCGATATACTCTTCCTCGCTCTTGATGGATTCTTCAATGTACTGCTTGTCAGCCTTATCAGCAGTTTCCAGCTGCTTCTTCAGGCTGTCCAGGTATTCCTGTTCGCTGCTCAACATCCGGTCATAACTGGAGTTTCTCACCGGCTCCGTCATATCAGTGAACAGGGTATACTTGGTAGTATCGTCCAGTGCTTCCAAGGTGCAGGACATCAGGTTCACAGCTGCTTCAAAATGAGTGGAGTTGGGATTGATGAACAGCACCGTCATACTGGTGGTGAAGACCTCTCCCGTGTCTGCGGTCAGGGTCATGGGCAAGTACTTGGCATACTCATTCTTCCCCGTCATCCAGGAGAAATCGCCCACTGTGGTGTAGTATTGATTCAGCAAGCCGGTCCGATAAGTATCGTTTGCCTCATCGTCCGCCATTTGCTTATCAATCTGGTCGCATTCAACCTTTTCCCATGCCTGCATCATTTCACGGAACACAGGAGTATCGAAGGTAATGTCCTTGCCCTCATAATTGCAGTAGTCGATGTAGGCAGACATCATGGTGCTCAGCAGTTCCGCTTTCAAGCCGGCCGAGCCAGTACCTTCCATCAGCCAATACTCAGGGTATTCATCCACAAACTCATCATTCCAACGGGTGATGAATTCGCACAGCTCAACGAAGTTGGTAGGCAGTTCATCTTCCGTAAGCCCTACTTCTTCCAACACGCCTGTATCATAGAACCAGCTTCCGCTGCCATAGACGCTGTAGGGAATCGCATACAGCTTGCCATCCTTCATTACCTGGCTCTGGAAAACAGGATACATACGGCTGATAGCATCGGTCAGGTCGGTATAGCCGGACAGGTCGGCACAGTAGCCCTTCTTCATTAAGGTCTCAAAGGAGCCGTAGGTAATGCTCATGGCAAAGGCATCCACCGTGTTGTCTCCGCTGACCATGGCCTGGTTGATGCTCTCCACATCGGCATAGTAGCTGTTGTCAAAGTAAACAGGAATGCTGGGATACCGCTCCGTAAAGAGCTGAGCACCGCTGTACATATAGCCCATGTTGGCAACCATCAGGTATTGATCCGCCTGGAAGCCCAGATTCAGATCCCGAGCCGCAATGCTCTCGTAGCTGGCGGCAATGTAGGTCTTGCCAATAGTGGCCGCATAGCTTACATAGTCAACAGGCATATAGCCAATCTGCTTCTTGGTGAACTGATCCCCCACAAAGCCCATGACCTTGGTATTGTTCTGATAAATGATGGTATCCAGTGCTTCGCAGTACAGGAGCATGTTCGAATAGGTATCCATCTTGCCGATGCTCTGCGCCGTGTCCGTTACCGGATCGTAAATGGCCACATCACCGTAATCGTACGTTTGGGTTTCCGCATTATAGGAATTATCTATATCCCACAAGCGCACAACTGCCTTGCCGTCTTTGTAGCCAGTCAAGCCATACACATGCTCAACAGCAGAGGTCTTCATTGCGCCGGTCACCAGATCCACAATGTACAGCTTATTGGCAGACTTGCCGTTGTCATCCCAGTCGTTGATGAAGACCAGCAGCTTGTCCCCCGCTACGGTAATGGAAACGCTGCTGCCACTGATCACGTAGGAAGTACCATCATCAGCATACAAATGGAAGAAAAGGTTGGTGTCCTGCATGGTAACGATGTCCTTGTAAACAAGGGTGTCGCCATCCACCTGAATCTCAAATACCAAGCCTGTGAAGGGATTCACGGATAGCAGCCGTGTGCCGTCGGTAAACAGGTTGCCCAGCGCGTGATCCGCATCGGCACCACCCTTTTGCTCCGCATCTGCCTTCATGTTTTCCATATCATTATAGTCAGAAGCAAAGAGCAGCGTGGTGGTCTTGTAAGTGCTGCCGTTTTCATCCGTCGTTTCCTTTAGCCCGATTACTTTCTCCTTTTCCATGCCGGGCTGCCAGTAAGCAAATGCTCTGCCGTAGCTGGTGTACATCGAAGCATACAGCGTGCTGCCCACAGCCACCATGGACTCAAGGGAATAATAATCGGAATCATCCGAGGAGATGAAAAGATTCTCCGGCACATCCGCCGCCGTAAAAGATTGATCCTCCGCCACAGCTCCGCTCAAGGATAAGCAGGAGCATATCATCACCAATGCACAAAGGAAGGAAAACAACTTCTGCTTCATTGCAAAGTCTCCTTTCACCAGGTGTTTTCTGTGTTACACTTATAAGACGGACAAGAAGGGCGTTTTATTGCATCGTTCACAAATTCTTCACAATTTCATCACATTATTTTTTTCAGTCCACTCCGGACAGCTGCTGGGACAGTGTTTGCAGAGAATTGTACAGGGACGTTTGCTGCTCGGACGTGTTCATACCCGTCAGCAGCTGGCTGGAATAAGCGTCAATAATGCTGTACAGATTGGTAAACCAGTCCTCAGAGATGATGTAGCCGTTGCTTCCGTCCATGCCCACACTCAGGGAATTGATGGTCTCCATAGCATACACATAGCTGCGGATTTTGGACAGGGTGGATGTGGAGCTCGTGCCTGCCGTTCTGCTGAGGGAGCCGGAAAGATCCAGTGCGTTGCCGCACTCCAGCTGAATGCGTGCCAAATACAGCTGACGTGCGTCGTTCTTGAACTTCACCGCCGGAACGCCCACAATCAGTCCCACCACCAATGCAGCCAGCAAAACGATAATCAACAGAGTCTTTGCCCGCTCCTTCAGCCCCGGTGCACCGGTATTGCCTCTCGCCCGATTCGTGGAATAACGATACATATCATTGAACCTCCGTAATTTTTTCGTTTCAGGATGAATCATCCGTGCTTCATCTTATCACAAGTCCAGCTTTGTGACAAGCTGACGAAAACGCAGCAGAACGGTCACTTTATGTGAAAAGGAGAGGCTCTCTCGAACCCCTCCCCTTCATCATTCCGTACGTTTCTTGGTGCCTACATAAATCAGCTTGCTTTGCGCCTTGTAGGTATCCGTAAAGAGCAATGTCCGCTCCACCGCCGTATCCCCGACGTACTTCACCCGGTAGCTTTCCACCTTGCAGCCGTCCGCCGCCTTCCGAGCCACATACTCTTCATCGGTATAGGTCACATAGGTCTGCTTGGTGTCCTTCACGTACTCCGGTTCTTCAGGTGCAGTGAGGATTTCCACGGTCTGGCTCTGCAGCTCGTACCGAACATCGTCCCCCAGGCTTTCCCCATAGATGGAAACCTTGGCAATCAACCGTTTCCGGTTGCTGGGGTCGCTCTGCACGGAAGCCACAAAGTACAGCGGGCCGTCCGTGTTGTTCTTGAACACCAGGTCGATCTTCCGGTTGCCTTCCCAGTACACGGTAGCATCCTCGCCATAGGCGGCATAGGATACCGACTTGGAGTGAGGCTCCCGGGTAATGATGTCCAGCCCAGCTTCCACCGCCGCCTGATACAGGGTGGTGCTGGCCTGGCAGGTACCGCCGCCTACGCCCATAACTTCCGTGCCGTAGGCGTATTCAATTGCCTCATAGAAGCCGTTGGCAAGCGTCCGCTTCCCCACCACCGTATTGAAGGAAAACTTACTGCCGGAATCCAGCACATAGCCGGAAATCAGTTCAAAGCACCGGCGAATATTGTTGGTGCGGTTCTCTGAGGATTTGCTGCTGATGGGTGTATACACGGAGGCACGAAGGGTATACTTCTTCTTCAGTTCCTCCAGTGTTACCGTAGGCGCGATGGTCTCCGGCTCAATCTCCACATCGCCGCTTTCCATGGTGGAAACCATCTGATACAACTTCTCCTTCAGAGGCTCAATGTCCAAAGTGCGGCCTTCCACCGCATCCTGAAAGGTGAAGGGATCCGTCTTGTCCGGATCAAAGCTGACCAAGGTTGCATCCGTAGGAGCACGGTACACAAGGTTCTTGATTTCGTTCAGCACGCCATCCACCACGGAAGTATCACCGCCGGGCATGGCCGTGTACCCCTCAAAGGGGGTGACGAGCAGCTGCTCCATGGCTTCCTTCCGCTGGTACACGTCCCCCGTGTGCCCCTGCGCCCAGGCCTGATTCATCACGTCCGCCACATCCACGGTCATGCCCAGCTGGCTGGCCGTCAGGGTGGTTACCACCTGTCCCTGATAGGTAAGATTCACGTACCAGGAATCATTTCTCGTCTGTGCCTGGGCCGTAACGGCGGCCACGCCTTCCTCGGCCGTCATGCCCTCAAGGGCAATACCGTCCACGAACACGCCGGGACAGAAGGTATCGTCATAAGCCGTTACGGCCGACCGAAGCTGCGCATCCTGATGATAGTAATAAGCGCCTATGCCAATGGCAATCACCAGCACGACCGCCACAAGGATCACAATCCAGTTGTTCCCTCGTTTCTGCGGCGGTTCTCCACTGCCATTCGTTGGCGGAGTGGGACGTTTTGGCGGAATATAGCCGGTAGTACGCTGAAAGCTCTGCTGCCTGCTTTGCCGCTCCACACCGTGACCGGGCTGCTGAGGCTGATAAGCAGGCTGCTGCTGAAAGGCAGGCTGTGCCTGTGCCACCTGTCCCGCATAAGCAAAGTGCTGCTGAGGCTGCACGGGTGCCTGCTGATAAGATGTCTGAAACCTGGGCTGGCTATTCAGTTGATTTGCCGTTTGTGCCGGCTGATAAGGCTGCCGTGTCTGAAGCATTTGCTGCACCGGCTGATTTACCTGCTGCCGGGTTGCCGGATTGCCCTGCTGTCGGAAACTGTTTTGCGGGGTATAGTTTGAAGCTCCGGACGTTGTGGGCACGCCCTGACGAGGCTGTTGATAAGCCGCAGCCTGCTGTACCGGGGCAGCAGTCGTCTCCTGCTGTGTCAGCCGTGCTGACTGAGTACGCCGCCGCGGCTGGGAATAGCCGTTGTTCAAGCCTCAAAGCCTCCTTTCGCAAACGTTATCATACTGCTGTTTTTGCTGCTTCATTGCATCAAGCAAAGCGTCAAAGTCTTCCTGCATGCCGATCCATGCCGCAGCTGTGCAGCCCGGCAGGCCATGCCGATCCCCTTCCCGGTGGAAGTCACTGCCGCCGGTCACAAGCAGACCCAGTCGGCGAGCCATGTGGTTGAGGGGTGCATACCCTTTCGCTTCAGCGGACGGATGATACACTTCCAGCCCCATGAGCCCATGCTCACGCCACGTTTCCAGCAGCATGGACAAGGTTTGGTCGCCCATGCCCATCAGCCGGGGATGCGCCAGCACAGGCACAAAGCCGCTTTGCCGCATGAGGGACAGTGCATCTTTCAGGCAGAGCCTTTCTCCTGCCACAAAGCAGCTGCACCCGTCTCCCAAATAACGCTGGAAGGCTTCCTCACAGCTGTGCACATAACCCTTCTGCACCAGCATTTGCGCAATGTGAGGCCGCCCCACGCTGCCCTTGCAGGAGGCGAAAAGCTCCGCCTCGTCAAGGGGCATTCCTTTTTCACGCAGAAGGGCAAGCATCTGCCTGGCACGCTCCACACGGGCAGCAGACAAAGCTTCCACCCGGTGATGCAGCGGTGTATCAGCGGTCAGGCTATACCCCAAGAGATGCATATTCTTACGGTCGGCCATGCTCATTTCCACGCCTTGCACCACGTCAATGGGCAGCGTGCGGCCTTGCAGCTGTTCATAGCCTTTGAAGGTGTCGTGATCGGTCACAGCCATCACGTCCACGCCCATGTCGTGTGCTTTTTCCACCAGCTCCCATGGCGTTAAGGCACCATCGGAGCCGGTGGTATGCAAATGAAGATCAATTTTCATGGGATTCAGTCGTCTCCGGACAGGTTGCTGAAGGACATCACATGTTCCGGAATCTCGTGCTTCTCTTCGTCCGTTTCCGTGGCTTTCTTTTCCTCATGAGGAATGGGTGCTTCCGGCTGGGGCTTGTCATCATCCAAGCCTTCCGGAATCGTGCCGGTTTCCATCAGTGCCACAAACTCCTTGCGGCTGACCGTGTTCTGCTCCAGCAGCGCAGCCACCAGCTGATCCATCCGCTCCCGATGCTCACGAAGCACCTGCTTGGCACGCTCGTAGCACTCTGCCAGCATCCGGCGAACTTCCTCATCGATCTCTGCCGCAACCTTTTCGGAGTATTCACGGCTCTGGCCAAATTCCATGCCCACGAATACTTCCTGATCGCTGCCCAGATAGACCGTACCCAGCTTATCGCTCATGCCGAACTGGGTCACCATCTTGCGGCACATTTCCGTTGCCCGCTTCAGGTCGGAGGAAGAGCCGGTGTAGATTTCGTTCAGCACCACTTCCTCTGCTGCGTGGCCGCCCAGCATCATGCAGATTTGATCCAGCAGCTGGGAGCGGCTCAAGTTGTCCCGCTCCTCCCCAGGCAGTGCCAGGGTATGACCGGCAGCTTGTCCGCGGGGAACAATGGTAATCAGGTGCACTTCATCGCACCCGGGCAGGAAATGTCCCACCAGTGCATGGCCGCTTTCGTGAATGGCCACCATCCGCTTGTCGGAATCGCTGACCTTGTGGCTCCGCTTTTCAGGACCCATCTGCACCCGGGCAATAGCATCAATCAGCAGCTGCTGGGTGATCTCCTTGCTCCGTGCACGGGCAGCAAGAATGGCCGCCTCATTCATCACATTTTCCAATTCAGCACCGGTGGCAAAGGGAACCCGCTTGGCAATGTTCCGCAGATCCACGTCCTTGGCTAGGGGCTTGCCCTTGCTGTGCACCTTCAGGATGGCCACACGGCCATCAATGTCCGGGTAATTCACCGTCACCTGACGGTCAAAGCGGCCGGGACGCAGCAATGCCGGATCCAGAATATCCCGGCGGTTGGTAGCTGCCATGACGATAACGCCCTCATTGATGGCGAAGCCGTCCATTTCCACCAGCAGCTGATTCAGGGTCTGCTCCCGTTCATCATGACCGCCGCCAAGGCCTGCACCGCGGTGCCGACCCACAGCGTCAATTTCATCGATGAAGACAATGGAAGGAGCCGCCTTCTTTGCCGTTTCAAACAAATCACGTACCCGGCTGGCACCAACGCCCACGAACATTTCCACAAAGTCCGAGCCGGAAATGGAGAAGAAGGGCACGCCTGCTTCCCCGGCCACAGCCTTGGCCAGCAGCGTTTTGCCCGTGCCGGGAGGGCCTACCAGCAGCACGCCCTTGGGAATGCGGGCACCCATCTCAATATAGTGCTTCGGATTGCGAAGGAAGTCCACCATTTCCTGCAGTTCTTCCTTCTCCTCATCCGCACCGGCCACATCCGCAAAGGTGACCTTGTTCTTGCCGGGCTCCTGCATTCTGGCACGGCTCTTGCCGAAGCTCATCACCTTGCCGTTGCCGCCTGCCTGTCCGCGCATCATCAGGTACCAGAACAGCAGGAAGATCACCGAGATGACAATCATGGGCAGGAATTCCACCCACCAGGAGGTCTGCACCGGCGCACGGTATTCCACCGTAAAGCTCAGGTCGTTCACCGTCACTTCGTCCAGTGCCTTGCCCTGCTTGTTGGCTTCCATCTGCCGCACGGTATCAATAAAGTCGCTGCCGATGGTGGTCTCAAAGTCGTACTGCCGATCCGGGAAGTTGGATGCCGCCACGGTGGTGTTTGTCTTTAAGCCCACCAGAGACGTGCCCCGAATGGCGACCCTGCTCACCTGACCATTCTCGATCATTTGCAGCAGCTGCGGATATTCGATGCGCTTATTTTCCTGGGTGCCCATGCCCCCGTTAAGCAGGATGGCAATAATCAGGAAGGTGGCAATCACCACCACATAGCCCATCAATCCCTTTGAAGATTTCTTCAAAACGTTGTCCTCCTTCAGTCAGAAGCAGTCCGATATCAGTCTTCGCCCCCATAGATCTTGGGGCTGAGCACACCGATCAGGGGCAGGTTGCGGTACTTTTCATCATAGTCCAGACCGTAGCCTACCACGAATTCATCCGGGATTTCAAAGCAGGAATAGTCCGCCTTCAAGTTGACCCGACGGCGTGCAGGCTTATCCAGCAGGGTGGCAATCTTAATGGAGGCAGCCCCCCGATCCTGAAGCATGTTCTTCAGATAATTCAGCGTAATGCCGGAGTCTACAATGTCCTCCACAATCAGCACGTCCACGCCGTTCAGGCTGCAGCTCAGATCCTTGATGATCTTCACCACGCCGGTGGTTTCCGTGGAGCGGCCGTAGCTGGAAACAACCATGAAGTCTGTCTTCAGCGGCAGATCGATTTCACGAATCAGATCCGCATAAAAAACCACAGCACCCTTCAGAATGCCAACGAGCATCGGTTCCTTTCCCTGATAGTCGGCGGTAATCTTTTTGCCCAGTGCCTTGACCGCCTGATGAATCTCCTCGCTTGATACCAGTACCTTGCTCAAATCCTGATAGATCTTAGCATCCTGTTCCATGCTGTCCTTCTCCTTTTATCGCCTTATTGATGAATAAGCCAAGGCATTTCGCCTGACCAAATCGCTTTTAGGAAACCTTCTTGCCACCTAGGAATATGACCTGCCCCCACACCGCACACCAGCAGTACTTCCTGTCCTATGCAGAGGAGCGGAAGCTGATCCCGGAAGGGAGCGTCAATCTTGTGATCCACCAAATAATCCTGCAGGGACTGCCTGCCCTCCTGACCGAAGGGGCGGATAAAATCCCCCTGCTGCCGTGTTCTGAGGACTGCATCCTGTACCAAGGACACCGGAAGTGCCTGACAGGTTTTCCCGTTGCCCGGTACATTTGCTACAGATCCGACGGCCAGCTTCACGCTGCCCAAGACGTAGCATCCTGTGCCATGAACGCTTACGGACGTCCACGGCTCTTTCTCTCCCACCAAATGAAGGTGGGTATATCCCCGGTATGTCTTCACACCTTGCGGCAAGGTGTACTGTGTGCCCACCGGTGCATCCGGCAAAGAGGCCAATCCTTGGGTATGGGGCGCATCCAGCACCGAATGGCACTGGCCTTGCCACCACAGCCGCAGCATCCTTGTCCGCACTGCCGGCATTTGCTTTTGCAGCAGTGGCAGAGGCAAATAGGTACGCAAGTCTGTTGGCATCTGCTCCTGCGCCAGCATGTTCAGCGCATCACTGTCCCATTGAAGGAGCTCTGCCGTTTGCCCCATTCGTTCGGCAATGCCCGGGGCAAGAGATTCCAGCAAGGGCATGACCTGATGCCGTACCCGATTGCGCAGGTAAGCATCCGTCGCGTTGCTGGCATCTTCCCGCCAAGGCTGACCTGCTTTCTGCAAGGCATCCATCATGTCTGCCTTGCTTACATGCAGCAGCGGCCGCAGCACGGTCATGCCGTTCATCCGGGATTGCTGCCGCATACCGCACAGGCCATCCAGCCCCGTTCCCCGCATCAGGTGCATCAGCAGAGTTTCCGCCTGGTCTTCCCGGTGATGAGCAAGCACCAAAGCATCTGCACCGCATTGCGCCATAGCTTCCCGAAAGGCGGCATACCGTGCTTCCCGAGCCCATCCTTCCCCGGGGTTTGCCGGAGGGGTCAAGTGATAAACAGAACACGGTATGTTTTGCTTCCTGCAGAAGTCTGTCACAAAGGCTTCATCCTCGTCCGCCGCCTGTCCCCGCAATCCGTGGTTCACATGCACGGCATCCAGCATCACCTGTCCCCGGTCACGGAGGATCAGCAGGGTGCTGCACAGTGCCATGGAATCCGCTCCGCCGGACAGACCCACAAGCATCTTTCCTTCCATCCACGAAAGGGCATCCGCCAGCTTTTCAAGGGTCATGGTTCACACTCCTTGCTCAGCGAAGGGGTGCGTTGCACACATTGCAGGCGGTCAAATCCTTGTAAGCATCGTCGTTAATCTCCCCATACGTGAAGCTCTTCATGTACTGATAGTAGCTGGAGTGAATGGACCGGCAATGCTCCTCCGCATGGTACTTGGTGCCGCCCTTGGAATTGTAGTACAGCACCGTGCTGGCAGATGTATTAGTGGAATCCTGCACGGTAGGGGTTGCAGTCGGCGCCGGGGTGGCGGTAGAAATGTCCTCCAAGGTAGACAGGGACTTGGGATCCACGTACCAAGTTTCGTTTTCCTTCACCATAACCACCGACAAGCGATACAGCTCAGCATCCTTGCCGTTGTTCTTGTTGATGGTTGCCTTCACCGTTACCGTACGGGTTGTGTCGTTATCCGTGCCGGAGATTTTCTCCATGGTGTAGTCTTCCGGTGTACGGTTGGCCAGAATCTGATACAGTGCCTTCTTCGGTTCGCTGACGCTGCTCTGCCAGGAAGGAGAACACAGGGACACCATGTCATCATGATGGTTTACCTTCCAGAAGTAGAAGAAGGATTCCAGCTGCGTTACGGCTTCGCTTTGCAGTCCGTCATCCTCAGGCGCCGGGGTAGCGGTAGGCACATCCGTGGCAACCAGCACGCCAAGTGAATCAGGATCATCCCCCTCCGTGGTGCTACTAGCGGAAAGCGCCGTTGTGCCGGAATCTGATGATGTACCGGAGGCAGGCGGCGTAACACCCCTCGACCGGGTGCTGTCCGCCGGAGCACTGGACGTCAGTGCGCTGACCAGTGCCACTACGGCCAGTGCCGCATACACCACGGAAAGGGTTGTGCGCAGGTTTGCTGACACCACAGGGCGCACCCAAATCATGACCACAGCTACCACAGCCAGGCCAATAAACACCCATTTCATGGGTGTCAGCGACAAAGCCATGCCCAGCACGAACAGCAGCGGTACCACGCCGAAAACCAGAATCTTGATGATCAGTTCAGGGTCAAACTGCTTTCCGGCCTTTTGGGGCTGCATCTGCTGCTGAGGAGGGTACTGATAAGTGCCTCCGTTCTGCTGAGGATAGCCCTGCTGGGGCTGAGCATAACCCTGTTGAGGTTGGGCATAACCTTGCTGGGTGTATCCCTGCTGAGGCTGCGTATAGCCTTGCTGCGTGTATCCCTGCTGAGGCTGACTGTAACCTTGGCCGGTATAACCCTGCTGTGTATAACCCTGCCGGGGCTGGGTATAATTCTGCTGGGTATAGCCGTAGTTCTGCTGCCCATACGGCTGCTGAGGGTTGGCCGTTTGGCGACCATAAGGATTATTGCTTTCATTGGAACGGCTGCCGTTCATCCTCAGACCTCCTCTCTCCTCATCAACATGGCAGTGCAAGCCTGCCATGCCGTCAAAGGATGATGCGATTCCGCTTCATCCGTAAACAACGAAATGTCAAATAAGGAATGTGGACGGACATTCCTCTGCCTATTATGCGGTAACATTTGTGCTCTTGTCAAGTAATCATCCGTCAAAAGGACACGAAAAAAGGCTGCAGCGCAAAAAGTTTTACAACTTTCCGTGCTGCAGCCCGGCTTATGCGATGATTGATTCACGCAAGTGCGTCATTCAGCAGTTTGATCAAACGGGAGCACCAGACGGTTTGTGCCGTCCTCCCACAGCCGCTCCAGATTGTAATAAGCACGCTCTTCCTGATGAAAAAGCTGCACAAGGATATGACCGTAATCCATGACGATCCACCGGCCTTCGCCCTGGCCTTCCATGCGGCGCAGTGCAAGACCTTCCTTGGCCATGCGCTCATCCACTTCATCCGCCAATGCCTTCACCAGATTGGCATTCCGGCCGGAGGCAATGACCATGTAGTCCGTAATCACCGTCAGGTGCCCCACGTTCAGTGCCACAATATCCTGCGCCTTCCGCTCGTACAATGCCCTTGCGATTTCCTGAACCAATGCGTTATCCTGCATAAATTTCCTCCTTTTGCTGATAGCTTATGAATGCATTTCATTTGTTCCGTTTTTCTTGATGGTTTTCAGCCAAGCAATGGTTTCCAAGGTTTGGGGATGCATGGGCTTGCCCCCCTTGCGAACATAGTCCTTGGTCCCTTCCATGCTGCAGAGCATGGCTCTCTCAAGGCTCAACTGCGCCAGAACCCGAACCTTTTCCAGCGTGGGGTAGCTTTCTCGGGTAGGCTCAATCTTATCCGCTAGGTAAACCACCATGTCCAGCGGCGTCATACCCACCTTGCCTGTAGTATGGCAGGCAATGGCTCGCAGCACGTCCGGATCTTCCTCTCCATAAACCGTTGCTGCCAGATAGGCACCTGCGATGGAATGCATGAGTGCCCCGCTTTCCAGCACAGCCTGATCATCCGTCAGCTGATGTTCGATGCAGATGCGCTGCATCTCCTTCAGCGGCAGGCACTTGGCACAGTCGTGCAGCACTGCCGCTTCCTCCGCCTGACGAAGATCCACGCCATGGATTTTTGCCAAATGCCGTGCCGTGTAGGCCACCGCCAGCGTGTGGGCAAACCGTTTCACGGACAAATCCTGAAACAGCCGTGTCAGCCACTCTTCCGGTGTGCGCAGCCTAGCAGGCATGCCGTACAATCCGCGAAGCCCCGCATACTCCCGGCAAACTACCGGCAAATCTGCCATTGGGCGGCCTTCCACCAGTGCCTTGCGCACCTGGGTGGAGGAAACGTCCACAATGTCCATGTTCACCATCTGGAAGCTGCCGCCCAGTGCCGTTAGCCGTCGACGTTCCTCCACGATCTCTGCCGGTTTTTTGTCCCATTTGCGTGGGCAAACGAGGAAGGTACACATGCTCAGCACCCGGATGTAATCCTTCCAGTTCTGTAATTCAAACAGCGTATCCGCACCGATGATATAAAACAGATCCGCCTTCGGATAGGCTTCATGGAGAGCTGCTAAAGTATCAACAGTATAAATGACACCCTCCCGCTCCAGCTCCATGGAACAAGGCTCCAAGCCCGACTCCTGCGCCGTGGCTGCGCACACCATCCGCCAGCGATCTGCTGCCGGTGAAATGTCATGTTTATGGGGAGGATTACCCGTAGGCAATACCAGCACCCGGTCAAGTCCTGCCTCCTGCATGGCCGCACGAGCCATGGCAATGTGCCCTGCGTGAATGGGGTCGAAAGTGCCGCCAATAATCCCGATGCGTTCCTTTGCCAATGCATGGCCTTCTTTCCGAACCTTCTGCTTTTCGTCTTTCCTCAATTTCATTATAAACGATTTTCCCCGTTTTAGGAAGAGGAAATTTTCATGCCTTTGGGTTGGATAAAGTCTTGAAAGCGCATTTCATACCAAAGTCTGTTTTCTTGTGCTTGTCCTCCTCCCATCATCCATGCTACAATGATGCCGAGGTGATGGTCATGGAAGAATCCAGTGTATGGATGCAGGAAGCCTTGGCACAGGCAAAAGAAGCCCTTGCCCGTGGAGAAGTTCCCGTGGGTGCCGTGCTGGTGCGTCATGGAGAGAAGCTGTGCGCCTTCGGCAACCGCCGTGAAGCCACGCATGACCCCACCGCCCATGCGGAAATTCTTTGCCTCCGAGAGGGAGCTCGCCTGCTGGGCGACTGGCGTATGCAGGACTGCACCCTGTACGTTACGTTGGAGCCCTGTCCCATGTGCGCCGGCGCCATGGTCATGAGCCGACTGGGCAAGTGCGTCTATGGAGCGCCGGATCCGCAAAAGGGCTGCTGCGGATCGGTGTATGACCTGCCGGACGACCCTGCCCTCGGCAGTCAAACCCGGTGGGAAGGAGGCGTCATGGCAGACGCCTGTCAGGAAGTATTGGACGCATTCTTTGCCCGGCGCAGAAAAGGAGATTGACGGAACAACCGCATAAAGCATGTTTTTTCAGGCAGACAGCATGTCTTCGCTGTCCGCCTTTTTCGATGCAATAAAGGGCAGCTCATAGCCTGCCGAAGGCAATCTCAGCGTATCCCCTTATTGCACTTTTTCAGCAACTTTTTTCTGTTCCGCAAATTGCAAGTGCAAATTGGACACCCCGCATGAATAAAATCTGTTCGGC
>JAUMVT010000089.1 GCA_030529995.1 Clostridia bacterium | reverse complement strand
GTGCCAATGTTGACATGGGGCTTTTTCCGCTCGTAATGCTCCTTAGCCATGGGAATCTCCTCCTTATGATTTCGCGTAAACTGCGAAGGATCGTCTTCGCTGCTCTAGGCGATTGATGCGGTGGTGGAGCAGGTGATGGGAATCGAACCCACGTAGCCAGCTTGGGAAGCTGGAACTCTACCATTGAGTTACACCTGCATGTCCCGCATCAAGCCCAATCAGACTTGTCAAGACGCTTATATGATAGCCTTTTTTCCTCACGATGTCAAGTGTTGGGGACTTTTTTCACACTTTTCTCATAAAAAACGAAGGAAAAAGGAGCCGGACACGTGATCCGGCTCCAGGGTTGCATCAGTGCTGATTATTCAGCATAGGTGCAGTGCATGAAGTACTTGTAGCCCAGGGGGTTGGAGTAGAAGCCCTGCACGCTGTCATCCAGCATATAGATGTCGGTGTAGAAGTACAGAGGCGTGATGCAGCCAGTGCTCATCAGCATGTCTTCTGCCATGTGCATCATAGCATAGCGGGCAGTGGTGTCGGTGCAGCTCTTGATGGTGGAGATCAGCACGTCATAGGTCTCAGCCCAAGTGCCGTTCTCAACCTTCACGTCATAGCCATAGGCGGTCAGATCCAGGCTGTACATGGCCAGATCGGCATTGTCGCCCTTGCCGTACTGCACGTCGTTGTTGCCGGAGGCAGTTACCCACATGTCGAGGAAGCAGATGGGGTCATTGTAGTCAGCCAGCCAGCCGTTACGAGCGATGGTGTAGTCGCCGGCCTTACGGCTGTTCAGGAAGGTGTTCCACTCCTGGTTGGTCAGGTTCATGGTGATGCCCACGCTGGCCAACACGCCCTGCAGGTACTCACCGATAGCCTTGTGGCCTTCGCTGGTGTTGTACAGGTAGGTCATGGAGGGGAAGTTGGTGAACATGCCGGTAGACTCATCGTAGTTGTAGTACTTCTTCAGGGTCTCCAGAGCGATGTCCCAGTTGTCCATGTAAGCATCGGCACTTACGTTGTAGTAGCCATCATAGTCATCGCTGTGGCCGGCGTTCTTGTAGAACTCGGTGCCGTCAGCATCGGTCATGCCCATGGCCACGAAGGAAGAAGCGGGAACCTGACCAGCCTGGCCGATTTCCTCAACGATGTAGTTGCGGTCGAACAGCAGGGCGATGGCCTGACGGATTTCAGCTTCAGCCTGAGCTGCTTCCACACCGGTCAGGGTGGTGTCAGCAGGCAGGATGTTCTCGTTGATGTTCCAGCAGACGTAGTAGGTACCAATCTGGCCGGCCACCACGAACTCGGTGGGATACTGCTCCTTCAGAGCGGCAATCTCAGAGGTGGGGACGTCGTCGATCAGCTGCCAGTCGCCATTCTGGAAGTTAGCCAGCATGTTGTTGGCATCGTCGGACAGATAGAACTCAATCTCATCCATGGTCACGGTGTCAGCAGCGAAGTAGTTGGGGTTCTTGGTCAGGGTGATCTTGCTGTTGTGCTCCCATGCGGTCATGGTGTAAGGACCATTGCACACATAGGTGGAAGGATCGGTAGCCCAAGACTCGTTGGCGACCACGTCCTCACGTACCGGGAAGAATGCCGGGAAAGCCAGCAGCTCGTTCCAGTATGCAACGGCGTTGTTCAGGGTCACAACCAGGGTCTTGTCATCGGTAGCTTCCACAGCCAGATCGTCCGGATAGCCCTTCACGCTCTCGAACATGTAGCCGTAGTCAGCACCCAGGGTGGAAGAAGCGGCACGCTTCCAGGAGAACTCGAAGTCGCCGGCAGTCAAATCCTTGCCGTCGGACCACTTCAGGCCGTCCTTCAGGGTGTAGGTGTAGGTCACGGTGCCGTCGTCGTTGGTCACAGGCTCGCTCAGCTCAGCTGCGCACTCGGCAACGATCTCCAGCTTGCCCTCTGCATCCTGTGCCCAGGTTGCCAGACCGGAGAACAGGTGAGCCGCCATGGTGGCACCGTCAACGGTGGAGTTGAGGGCAGGATCCAGCGTGTCCGGTTCGGAAGCCAGAGACACGGCAATGCTGCTCTTGGCCTCATCAGCAGTGGCGAAAGCCACGCAGGACAGCGTCATAACCAGCGCCATCATGAGAGCAACAAGTTTCTTCATGGTAATTTCCTCCCTTTCAGGATAATTGTATCAAAAATGCGTTTCCGCATCCTTGAGCAGTGTAACGGTGGATGAAGGTTGTCAGTTGATTTCCTTCACCCGGTGGCAGGCAACAAAGTGTCCCTTTTCCACCTCTTCAAAAGGCGGCATGGACTGGGCACAGGCTTCCGTGGCATAACGGCAGCGGGTGCGGAAGGGGCAGCCGGAAGGTGCATGCAGGGGGCTGGGAATATCGCCGGTCAGGGCGATCCGCTTATTTGCCCGTGCTGCCTTGGGATCCGGCAGGGGCACAGCTGACAGCAGGGACTGGGAATAGGGATGCAGCGGATGATCGTAGATCTCCCCTGCGTCCGCCAGCTCCACCATCTTGCCCAGATACATGACGGCGATTCGGTCGGAAATGTGCCGCACCACCAGCAGGTCGTGGGCAATGAACAAATAGGTCAGTCCCAGCCGCTCCTGCAGGTCGTCAAACATGTTGATGACCTGCGCCTGAATGGATACGTCCAGTGCGGATACCGGCTCATCGCAAACGATAAACTCAGGATTCACCGCCAGTGCCCGTGCAATGCCGATGCGCTGCCGCTGGCCGCCGGAGAATTCGTGGGCATACCGGGAAGCATGCTCACTGTTCAGTCCTACAAGGCTCAGCAGTTCCAGAATCCGATCCTGCCGCTCCTGCTTGGTCTTGTACAGGTGGTGCACGTCCAAAGGCTCACCCACAATGTCCGACACCGTCATGCGGGGGTTCAGGGAAGAGTAAGGATCCTGGAACACCATGGTGGCCTTCTTGCGGAACTCCTGCAGATCCTGCTTGGTCTTGATCTCCTTGCCGTCGTACCATACTTCGCCGGCCGTAGGCTTGTACAGGTGCAGGATGGTGCGGCCTACCGTGGTCTTGCCGCAGCCGCTCTCCCCCACCAAGCCCAGGGTTTCGCCCTTGTTGATGGAGAACGAAACATCATCCACAGCCTTCAGAGGTCTGGTGCGGAGGAAACCTGTGTTGATATCGAAGTATTCCTTAAGACCCTTGACTTCAACAAGAGGCTTCTTTTCATTCTGCTCAGCCATTGGTTTCAGCCTCCTTTGCTCCAAGGGAATTCTTCACATTCATCCAGCAGCTGGAGCAGTGGCCTTCGCTGACGCAGAGGCGTTCCGGCTTCTGCTGCAGGCAAATCTTCATGGCCGCATCGCACCGGGGTGCAAAGGCGCAGCCCTTGGGCATGTTCAGCAGGTCAATGGGCGTGCCGGTAATAGGCTTCAGCCGCTGGCCGTTATTTTCCGCCGTGGGAATGGAGCGCATCAAGCCCTTGGTGTACTCATGGCTGGGATGATAGAAAATATCCTCCGCCGTGCCCTGCTCGCAGATAGAGCCTGCATACATAACGATTACGTCATCGCACAGCTGCGCCACAACGCCAAGGTCGTGAGTAATCATGATAATGGCCATGCCCATCTTCTTCTGCAGATCCTGCATCAGTTCCAGAATCTGTGCCTGAATGGTCACGTCCAAGGCCGTGGTGGGTTCATCGGCAATCAGAATATCCGGTTCGCAGGCCAGCGCCATGGCAATCATGATCCGCTGCCGCATGCCGCCGGACATTTCATGGGGATACTGCTTCAGCCGTCTGGCAGGTTCATTCACGTTCACCAGCTGCAGCATTTCCAGTGCCCGTTCCTTGGCCTGCTTCCGGTTCCGGTTGGTATGCAGGCGAATGGCCTCCACCAGCTGATGTCCTACGGTATAGGTAGGATTCAGGCTGGTCATGGGATCCTGGAAAATAATCGAGATTCGATTGCCCCGAACACCGTGCAGGATCTTCTCATCGGCGCCCACCAGTTCCTGACCGTCCAGCTTCACGCTGCCGCCCACAATCTTTCCCGTAGGGGCAAGGATCTGCATAATGGAGTAAGCCGTTACCGACTTGCCGGAGCCGCTCTCACCCACAATGCCCAGTACCTTACCGTGATCCAGTTCAAAGGAAACCCCGTCCACAGCCTTCACTTCGCCCGCATCCGTAAAGAAGGAGGTGCGAAGATCTTTGACTTCCAACAATGCCATCTTTCGTCTCTCCTTTCTCAGGCGTTCAGCTTCGGGTCAAAGGCGTCCCGAAGACCATCGCCAAACAGATTCAGGGACAGAACAATCAGGCAAATCACAACCGCCGGGATAATCAGCCGGTAGGTGTAGGAGGTAATGCCGTTCAATGCATCGGAAGCCAGGGAGCCCAGGGAAGGCATGGGCGCATTCACGCCCAATCCCAGGAAGGACAGGAAGCTTTCCGTGAAAATAGCGCTGGGAATCTGCAATGCAGTGGAGATAATCAGCACGCTGATGCAGTTAGGCAGCAAATGCTTCCGGATGATCCAGCGGCCGCTGGCACCGGTTGCCTGAGCGCTGAGCACATATTCCTGTTCGCGGAGGGAAAGAATCTGACCGCGAATCAGCCGTGCCATGCCCACCCAGTACAGCAGACCGAAGACAATGAACATGCTGATAATGTTGGAACCGATGGCTTCCAGGATGGTGCCTTCCACGTTCAGCACCTGTCCCAGCACCACAGACAACAGAATGATCACCAGCATATCCGGCAGGGAGTAGATAATATCCACAATCCGCATGATCACCAAGTCCACCTTACCGCCGCAGTAGCCTGCGATGGAACCGATGGCTGTGCCGATGATCAGCACAATGATGCTGGCAAAGAAACCCACTGCCAGAGAAATCCGGGTGCCGTACACCACACGGATGAAGTAATCACGTCCGTGGGCGTCCGTGCCGAAGATATGGGGGAATACACTCTCCCCTGCCTCGATCTTCTTCAGCTCCGTCTTGCCGTAAGTGAAGGGGGCAAGGTTGTTGTAAGAGCTGTCCACGGGGCGGCCGGGGGTTACGCCCAGCATCTTATCGTAGGAGTAAGGCCACACGTAAGGAATAATAATGGAAGCCAAGGTGATCAAAACAATCACAATCAGGCTGATGGTTGCCACCTTGTTCTTCAGCAGCCGCTTCATGCCATCCTTAAAGAAGGTGGAAGAAGGCCGCATGGTAGCGATGTAAGCTTTCTCTTCCGCCGTTGCAGGCGTGAAAAGCTCAGGATCCAACTGCATACTAAAGGGCTTATGACTGTCACGCATCTTTGCTGCCTCCTCTTATTCGTAGTCAATGCGGGGATCAACAACCTTGTAAAGCAGGTCACTGATCAAGTTCATGATCACGATCAAGGACGCAAGGAAGATCGTTGTACCCATAATCATGGTATAGTCACGGTTGGTGATGCTGGAAACAAACTGGCGGCCGATGCCGGGCACGGCGAAGATCTGCTCAACCACCATGGAACCGGTCACGATGAACGCTAGCATGGGTCCGAAGTAGGTAATGACAGGAATCAGGGAGTTCTTCAGCGCATGGCCGAAGATGATCCGCCGTCCGGGCACGCCCTTGGCACGGGCAGTACGGATGTAATCCTGTCCCAGCACGTCCAGCATGGAAGAGCGGGTCAAGCGGGTAATGTAGGATACAGGATACAGTGCCAATGTAATGATAGGAAGAATCAGGCCCGCGCTGGATGCGCCGTTTGCCGGCAGCCAGCCTAGCCGCACTGAGAAAATAATCAATAGGAACGAACCCATAATGAAGGACGGCATGGATACGAAGGCGGTCGTAATGACCATGATGACCTTATCCAGCACGGTGTTTCGTCTCAGTGCCGCTACCGAGCCAAGCACAATGCCCAGCACCGCCGCACTGAATGCAGCGATCAGGCCGATCTTTGCAGAGGTCTTCATGCCGTCCAGGATGATGTCAATCACCTGACGTCCGCGCTGCTTCAGGGAAGGACCGAAGTCAAACTTGGTCACGATATCGCTCAGGTAGGTGGTATACTGCTCCAGCAAAGGCTTATCCAGCCCGTACTTGGCTTCCAGTGCTGCCTGCGCCTCTTTGGAAATAGCTTTTTCACTGACAAAGGGACCGCCGGGAACGGCGTGCATCACAAAGAAAGTAACGGTGATGACAATCCAGATCGTCAGGATGGCCAACAGAATGCGCTTCAGAATATAAAACGCCATCTTGGAATTCATTGTTTTCGCCTCCGTGAGCAGGCATCAAGCGTTCATCTGCGCCGTCGGCCACACCCGTACTCTCTTTCCTGATGCGTCCTTGCCGGGAAGCCTGCCCGAAGCAGTTTCCCATCACAGGAAAGATTGTCTTATTATGCTACAGACCATGAAAGATTGCAAGGACAATACTGCATTTTTTGTTCATTTTCTTTGTTCTTTCTTTGTTTT
>JAUMVT010000088.1 GCA_030529995.1 Clostridia bacterium | reverse complement strand
AGCGACATGTGCGGTGGTTTTCGCAGCAATCCGAAGGATTGCTTCCTTACACGAGTGAACGGCCGGGAGAAGGGCAAAGCCCTTCGACCAGTGAGCGAGTGCAATCCTCGACAAAGCGGCGAAGCCACTTTGTCGAATCCGCGAGCAGAGAGGAGTATCCCCATGAAGAAGCGTTCTGTCGGAAAGGTACTGGCGCTGATTGGCATTCTGGCGCTGTGCCTTCTGCTTTCCGGCTGTTATGTTCCCCCGGATGAAATTTCCGGCAACACGGACAATATGACGGTAGGTTCCAACAACCTGCCCTTCCAGACTCTGGCGCCGTCCACGGCCACCACCGTGCCCACCGCTACCCCCACCCCCAACACGGGCACCCAGGGAGGCGATAACGGCAGCACCGGCACCCAGCCCACCATCAACTGGAACGACAGCTGGGGTTCCGGCGCCACGGCCACGCCTTCCGGCAGCACCAGCACCACCAGCACCATTATTACCGTAACCACCGCCACCCCCAAGACCACCACCACTTCCTCCGGTTCCTCCTCCGCTACCGCCACCCCGGCCAGCACCACCCTGAAGAAGGGCTCTACCGGCACGGACGTGCGCACCATGCAGCAGCGGCTGAAGGAACTGGGCTACCTGACCGGCAACGTGGACGGGGACTTCGGCACCGCTACGGAGGAGGCCGTGAAGGCCTTCCAGAAGGCCAACGGGCTGACCGTGGACGGCAAGGCCGGCACCAAGACCCTGGAAAAGCTGTACTCCTCCAGTGCGGTGAAGGCCAGCAGCTCCTCCTCTTCCGGCTCCTCTTCCCCCAGCAGCACCAGCAAGGTGACAGCCACGCCGAAGAAGACGGCAACCCCCACCCCGAAGAAGACCGCTACCCCCACCCCCAAGCCTACCGCCACCCCTGACCTGAGCAAGCCTTCCTACCTGACGCTTGGTTCCAGCGGCAAGAAGGTAACCCAGCTGCAGCAGCGGCTCATTGACCTGGGCTGGATGGACGGCAAGGCGGACGGGGAGTATGGCGGCGCCACTCAGGCAGCCGTGAAGGCCTTCCAGAAGAAGGCCGGGCTGTGGAGCGACGGCATTGCCGGGCCGGATACCCAGGCGGCTCTGTACTCCAGCAGTGCTTCGAAATCCTCCTCCCCCGTGTCCTCCATCGGTGAAACCCTGCAGGAAGGCTCCAACGGCGATGCCGTCCGGGCCCTGCAGAAGCGGCTGAAGGAGCTGGGCTACTACACCGGCTCCATTGACGGGGACTACGGCAGCGGCACCATTACCGCCGTCACCGCCTTCCAGAAAGCCAACGGCCTGAACGCCGACGGCAAGGCAGGCACCAAGACCCTGAACGCCATTTACTCCGTCACCGCCGCATCCGGCTCCTCCTCTTCCGGCTCGGACAGCTCCTCCGGCTACACCACCCTGCAGGAGGGGGACGAATCCTCCGCCGTGAAGACCCTGCAGCAGAAGCTGAAGACCCTGGGTTATTACACCGGGTCGGTGGACGGCAAGTACGGCAGCGGCACTGCCGACGCCGTCCGGGACTTCCAGCGTGCCAACAACCTGACCGTGGACGGGAAGGCCGGTGCCACCACCCAGGGGCTGCTCTACAGCGGCAATGCCAAGAGTGCCACTTCCTACTCCACCCTGCGGGAATATGACGAAGGCACGGCGGTGAAGACCCTGCAGTCCACCCTGGCATCCCTGGGGTACTACGACGGCTCCATTGACGGGATTTACGGCTCCACCACCAAGGATGCGGTGCGTGCCTTCCAGATCAACAACAGCCTGTCCCCTGTGGACGGTGTGGCAGGCAGCGCCACCCTGAAGAAGCTGTATTCCTCCTCCGCCAAGTCCGCCACGGCAGCCAGCACCACCTACACCACCCTCCGCAAGGGGGACAAGGGCGACGATGTGGTGCAGATGCAGGACGTGCTGGTGCAGAAGGGCTACCTTGCCTCCGTAACCGGGGAATACGATGATGCCACGGTCATCGCCGTGCGCAGCTTCCAGAGCAACAACGGCCTGAGCGTGGACGGCACCGCCGGTGCGGAAACGCTGAAGAAATTGTATGGGAATTGAAAACGAGGGATGCTTTTTGCGAGAGAGGAGCTTTTGAGTCAAAAGCTCCTCTCTCGCGCTCTCCCCGAAAACCAGCTGGAAAAGGATCAATTCCTTTCATCGGTTCGTTCGCAGGGGGCTTTGCGGTCGCCCCCTGCACCCCTTCGCAGCCCCTTCGGATGCAAGTAGGCTTCATGTGCAGGAGCAATCTTTTTTTCTTGCAATCCCCACGACCATTATTGGGTGGCGACCGAAGGGTTCCAAGGGGCGACCGGAAAGCCCCTTGGGATAACCCCAATCGTTTATAAGTGGCGACCCGAAGGGGTCAAGGGGGCGATCGGAAAGCCCCCTTGAATCTCTTTCGAGAACGATTGCAAAGTTCTGTATCACCCGCTGCATTCTGCTGCCGTTTATTCCAGAGGGCTTTGCGGTCGCCCTCTGGACTCCTTCGCCGCCCTTCGGATGAAGGGATCGTGGCATGTTACTGAAAAATTAGCTTTTTCAAAAAACTCCCGGAAGCCTTTCATCAGCTTCCGGGAGTTCCTTTATTTCGCTGCATCCAGCAATTTTCTTGCCCGATCAGGATAATTGGTAATGAGCCTGTCCGCACCGGCGGCGATCATCTTCTTCAGCTCTTCCTCGGTGTTCACCGTCCAGGGGTTCACCTCGATGTGCAGGGCGTGAGCCTTCTTCACCTCATCCGCAATGTACAGCTCCGTGAAGTGGGGATGCAGGGCGTTCACCCCCAGGGAAGCGGCGTAGCGCCAGGGCTCCACCAGGGTGGCGTGGTACAGCAGGCCGCAAGGAGCGTCCGGCACCAGTTCCTTCACGTGCAGGAGGCTGTAGTGATTGAAGGAGGAATACAGGGTATCCTGCTCCATACCGGCGGCGGCCACCTGCTCCACGCAGATCTCCTCCATGCCGGGATAGAAATTGTCGGAGTTCTTCAGCTCAATGTTCACCTTCAGACCCCGGCGCTTCAGCAGGGCCAGCACGTCCTTCAGCAGGGGAATGGGCTCGCTGACCCCGGGGGTGTGCATAGTGACGGGGTGCTTCAGCAGCTCCTCATAGGTGTAATCCGCCACAAAGCCGGTGCCGTCGGTAACCCGGTCGATGGTTTCGTCATGGATGACCACCAGCTGACGGTCACATGTCAGCTGCACGTCCAGCTCCACGCCGTCCGCGTGCAGATCCGCCGCCAGGTCAAAGGCGCGGAGGGTGTTCTCCGGCGCGTAGCCGGAGGCGCCCCGATGGGCATAAACATATTGCATGGTTCAAAACCTGCCTTTCTCATTTCAGGGAATGCCCCTTTGCTGGGGTAGATTCGCCTTTTCCCCCGGCTTTCCTGCCGAGGATAAAAGAAAGATTATGCTTCATCTTTCCCTGTACGAGAAAAAGGCCGTCCCCGCCTTTGCGGAGCAGCCTTTTTGAAAATTCCGGTCAAAGGGATCTCAGTCCACCAGCAGCATGACCAGGCTGACGACCACGAACACAGCGGCGCTGATCTTGGTGCCCAGTGCCAGCTTGGCTTCCACGGTCTTGGCCTTGTTCTTGCCGAAGTAGGTATCAGCCTTGCCGCCCAGGGCGCCCAGGCCGTCGTCCTTGCCGCTCTGCAGCAGTACGGTAACGATCATAAACAGTGCCGCCAGAATCAGCACCACAGAAAGAATCACATTCAAAACGGTCATGTGTAAAAACCTCCTTGAGTATCAGCCTTTGTATCATAACACATTCCACGAAAAAACACAAGGCCGTATTCGACAAAAGGAGATTTGCGGGAGGAGGCTTTTGAGTCAAAAGCTTCCTCGCGCACCCACCCGAAAACCAGCTGAAAATAACGCACGATTGCGAGAGGGCAGCTTTTGTGCCAAAAGCTCCCTCTCGCGCTCTCCCCGAAAACCAGCTTGAAGGTTTTTGGATCGTGTTTTGACCAATAACAAATGTGAGCATTTCAAGGGGGCTTTCCGATCGCCCCCTTGACCCCTTCGGTCGCCACCCAATAATAATTATGGGTATTGCAAGACAAAATATTGATTCTTTCAGTACCAACATCTTTCAAAAGGATGCACCCGAAGGAGTCCAGAGGGCGATCGGAAAGCCCTCTGGAACAAACACCAAGGACAAGAAATTGCAACCCTAGCAGTAGAAATTGATCCCTCTTACTCTTCCCGTAGATGTGTCTGCTGATGAACACATTTCAGCTGGTTTTCGGGGGTGGGTACGGGAGGGGGGCTTTTGGCACAAAAGCCGCCCCTCCCGCAAAATCATGCAATAGGCTGACAAAAATTTATCGAAAATGGTAGTCAAAGGAGCACCTTTGTGGTATAATGTCGGCGCTGAAAAATCAGCATGGTTCCTACTCCAATAATTACAGGAGGTTACGAACATGAAAAAGCGTTTTCTTGCGCTGCTCTTGTCTGCCATGATGGTGCTGACCATGGTTCCCGCTGCCTTGGCAGAGGGCGTCAGCGGCACCTTTGAGGGCACGGCCAAGGGCTTTGGCGGTGACGTAACGGTTACCCTGACCCTGACCGACGGTGTGATCACCGACGTACAGGCTGCCGGCCCCGACGAAACCCAGGGCATCGGCTCCAAGGCCATCGAGAGCATGCCTGCCGACATGGTGGCCAACAACAGCATTGCGGTGGACGGCGTGTCCGGCGCAACTTTCTCCTCCAATGCCGTGAAGGAAGCTGCTGAGGCTGCCTTGGTGGCTGCCGGCGTGGATGCCGAGGCTTACAAGACCGCCGTGGCTGCCGAAAAGGCAGAGGATGCCACCTATGACGCTGACGTGGTCATCGTTGGCGCAGGCGGCGCAGGCATGGTGGCTGCCATCACCGCAGCCCAGGCCGGCAAGACCGTGGTGCTGGTGGAAGGCCAGTCCGTGGTGGGCGGCAACTCCGTCCGTGCAACCGGCGGCATGAATGCTGCCAAGACCCCCGCTCAGGATGAAAACACCTTCGGCGAAAGCGCCGGTGTGGAAAAGACCCTGGCCAGCGCCGCTTCCACCTATGCGGACAACGCTGACATCACTGCCCTGGCAGCCACCGTTACCGCTCAGTGGGAAGCCTATCAGGCCAATCCCGAAGGCTACTTCGACTCTGTGGAGCTGATGGAGCTGGACACCATGGTGGGCGGCAAGGGCCTGAACAACATCGACCTGGTGAAGACCCTGTGCGAAAACAGTGCCGATTCCATCGAATGGCTGAAGACCCTGAACATCAACCTGACCAGCGTTGGCGCCTTCGGCGGCGCATCCGTGAAGCGGATTCATCGCCCGGTGGACGAGAACGGCAAGACCCTGTCCGTGGGTGCTTACATCGTTCCCCTGCTGGAGCAGAACGTAAACGGCTATGAAAACATCACCCTGCTGACCAGCACCCTGGCCAACACCATCCTGACCAAGGACGGCGCTGCCGTGGGCATCGTTGCCACCGGCAAGGACGGGGAAACCGTCACCGTGAACGCCAAGGCCGTGCTGCTGGCCACCGGCGGCTTCGGTGCCAACAGCGAAATGGTGGAGAAGTACAAGCCTGAACTGGCCGGCTTCATGACCACCAACGCTGCCGGTGCTCAGGGTCAGGGCATTGTGATGGCGGAAGCCATCGGTGCCGCTACCGTGGACATGGAGCAGATTCAGATTCACCCCACCGTGCAGTTTGACACCGCTGCCCTGATCACCGAAGGCCTCCGTGGCGACGGTGCTATCTTGGTAAACGCCGAGGGCAAGCGCTTCATTGACGAAGTGGGCACCCGTGACGTGGTATCCGCTGCCGAAATCGCCCAGACCGGCTCCTACAGCTGGCTGGTGGTTGATCAGGCCATGGTGGATGCCTCCACGGTGATCCAGGGCTACATCAAGAAGGGCTACACCTTCTCCGGCAACACCTACGAAGAGCTGGCGGAAGCCATCGGCGTAGACGCTGCCACCTTCGCAGAGACCATGAACACCTGGAACGGCTATGTGGAAGCCAAGAGCGATCCTGACTTCGGCCGCACCAGCTTCGCCAATGAGCTGAACACCGCTCCCTACTATGCCATCAAGGTATCCGCAGGCGTGCACCACACCATGGGCGGCCTGAAGATCAACACCTCCGCTGAGGTGCTGGACACCAACGGCACCGTGATCCCCGGCCTGTTCGCAGCCGGCGAGGTGACCGGCGGCGTGCACGGTGCAAACCGTCTGGGCGGCAACGCCGTGACCGACATCGTGGTCTTCGGCCGCATTGCCGGCGCTTCCGCTGCGGAGTATGCCAGCAAGTAAGTCATCATGAGTTTTGCGAGAGGGGCGCAACCGCTTTGCAAAGCGGTTATCCCCCCTCTCGCGCTCTCCCCTCTTCCCGAAACTTTTCTTTGGGTTGAGGGGAGTTTTTTTGCGAGAGGAGGGCAACCGCTTGAGGCCAAGCGGGTATCCCCCCGCTCGCGCTCTCCCCCCCTCCCCCAACGTTCTTTGGGGCGGGGGGGTTTTTG
>JAUMVT010000024.1 GCA_030529995.1 Clostridia bacterium | reverse complement strand
CATTTGGGTTCTCTTTTCTTTACCTTTGTGTTACCTATGTATTGTACCTTAACAGTCAACAATAAAATTGAAAAATATGCAATATCGACAATATAACATAAATAAAATTGTTGCATTTACAATTACTGTTGCGGCGCATCAACTAGTTGACGAAACGTAGAATATGATGTATAGTTGGTTTGAAACGACTAACCATGTTTTAATGGAGGTGTTTTTGTGAAGAAAATCAAAGTAACCGACCAAGGATTTTACGGCTGCTATTGGCCGGTGGAGGGCAGCACCTGCGCCATGATCGGCATGTTTGGCGATGATTGCGAGGATTACATGGCCAAGTCGGCGGTGAAATGGCTGCAAAAAACCTTCCATATCAATGTGCTGACATTAAGCCCCGGCCACAAGGATTACAGTCATTGCAACCTTCCTGTTGAACGGATCGGCGCAGCCATTGCCTACCTGAAGCAGCGAGGGAATCGGAAGTTTGGCATTGTGGGCGCATCCACCACAGCCATGTTTGCCTTGGTGGCAGCCTCCTATTACCCGGAAATAACGCTGACCATTGCTTTAACACCGTCGGATTTTGTGATGGAAGGATTTCATCAGGGTAAGCGCGACGGCATGAAGGAATGGCCGGGAGACGGTGAATCTACCCTGACGTGGGAAGGTAAGCCCCTGCCTTATTTGCCTTACGCCTACCGGCATCCGGAATATTATCAAAAAGTAATGGAACAATCGAAACGGACAAAGAATTTGATTGCTTCATCAGAATTGTTTGTTGAATCGGAAAAACGTCATCCAATTCAAGAAGATGAATTCATCAAAGTTGAACGGATTCAGGGCAAACTGCTGCTCATCGGTGCGGAGGATGATGCGCTGTGGGATACGGTCAAGTACATTCGCCGCATGGAAAAGCGTTTGAATCAGAAGGAACATGCCTGCCAGGTGGAATCGCATGTTTACGCCCATGGCACCCACTTCGTTTTCCCGGAAGGCATGGTGAAAACCATGCTGCCTGTGGGCAGCGGATTGCTGTTCCGTGCCTTTGCGGCAGGCAAGCAGTATCCCAAAGAATGCCGTGCAACCCGCATTGACATTGAACAACGTGTGAAAGACAATGCATACAATTGGTTGAATAACGGTTGAACAAGAGAAAAACTTGCTTCCCCTTCTTTCCTGTGCTATGATGCAACCGTACAACGGTAAGGAGGAAGCAGTGATGTTCAGACCTGTGCGCAGGACGAAAAATGAAATCCCGGCAGAAGTGGCCAAGCAGCTTTTGCACGATGAACGGCGGGGCGTGCTGGCACTTCACGGGGATGATGGGTATCCTTATGCCGTGCCGGTAAATTATTTCTACGATGAGTCGGCACAGAAGATTTACTTCCATGGTGCCAAGGCAGGTCATAAGGTGGACGCACTGGCGGCCTGCGATAAGGTTTGCTTCACGGTGTACGGCCATGAAACCATCAAGACAGATGCATGGGCACCCTACCTGCAAAGCACAGTAGTGTTCGGCAGATGTCGAATCATGGCGGATCATGAAGAAGCCATGAAGCAGCTGAAGCGCATGGCCATGAAGTATTACCCGGATGAAGCATTGGTGGATTCGGAAATCCGCCGAGCCGAAACAGCTGTGCAGATGTTTGAAATTTCCATTGAGCATCTTACCGGCAAGGAAGTACAGGAACGATAATATAATAGGAAGTTCTACAAGCATACAAGAAACATGCCTGCGGAACTTCCTACTTTGTTTTGATATTGCATCAAAAAAAGGCAGGGGAGGCATATGCCCACCCTGCCGGAAAGAATCCTTATGCGTTCTTCTTCAGCTCACGCACCAGCCGTCCGCCGACCAGCACGGACAGCACCACGCAGATGATGCACTCCCACAGCATGTAGCTGCCGTTGTAGGAAATGGAGTAAACCATGGGGCTCATGCCGGTGCCTTCCGCATATTCAGCAAAGAAGATTACACCGGAGGCAACTGCCGCCACAAACCGGCCGATGCAAGCGACAATGACGCCAAGGCTCAGTCCCACACGCTCATCCTTCATATTGCGGAACAAACCGGCCAAGGCGGTCATGGCAAAGGCGATGGGGTAGTCCAGCAGTACCTGGGGCACGCTGACGAACCAAGGTCCGAGGATGTACTGCAGCACGCCGTACACCGCACCCAGTGCAAGGCCGGGACCTACGCCGTATACGTAGGCGAAGAGCATCATGGGCATCATGCTGGCAGGGGTGACGGAACCGCCCTGAGGCATGCTCCACAGGCGAATCAGGCTCAGTACGCAGCTCAGTGCCATGCAGATGGCACCCATGGAAATCATCTTGGTGCTCCACACGGTTTTCTTGCTGCCCTTGATGGCTTTATAGGCGATGAAACCGCCCACCAGCAGCACAGCAACGAGAATCCATGCCCACAAGGGGAAGGAAGCAAACTTCTTGAATGCGGTCTGGAACCAGGACGGGGTCGTTTCAGCAACTTCTGCTGCCGCATCGGTGGCGGTGGCTTCATCGGCCAAGGCCTTTGCAATGAGTTGGAACATGATGGGTATCCTCCTTTTTTCTTTCGCATCCCCAAAAGAAAAACCCGCGTTATACGCGGGAAAGCAGCTTAGGCGCAAAGGCCTGATGCACAGCAAAAAAGCTGTGCGTCCGCTTCCCTACGGTAGGATCATCTACAACAGGTTCTAAGGGTCGGCTCGAAGCCCTCTCAGCCACGGATGTGATCTTCCGTGTCGCCCCCCTAGCGGTGGATGCAATTGTCGACAATCATTATAGAAGGAAAGCTGATGATTGTCAACATAAGCTTTTTTGTGTATCATACAGGCATACCGATGATACAGGAGGCACGTATGAGTTCATTCTTTGCTTGGCTGTCCCGGCTGCGGCTGATTCGCCGATGGGGACTGATGCATACCACCCAGCCGGAAAATGATGCGGAACATTCCCTGCAGGCGGCCATGATTGCCCACGGGCTGGCGGTGCTGGCGAAGGAACGCTTCCATAAAGATGTTTCTCCGGAGCACGTGGCGACGCTGGCTATGTATCATGACGTTGGCGAAATTTTCACCGGGGATCTGCCCACACCGGTGAAGCATCATGATGCGGTGATTCATGAGGCCTACAGCCGCATGGAGCAGCAGGCACTGCAAAAGCTGCTGCATACCCTGCCGGAGGATTTGCAGCCGGCGTATCATGCGTACTTGCAGCCCGATGAAACAGCCTATGAATGGCAGCTGGTGAAGGCGGCGGATCGGATCAGCGCCTACTCCCATTGTATGGAAGAAATGCGGACGGGGGATCGGGAGTTTGCAGATGCGGCGCAAAGCATTCTGCAATCCATTCAGGCCATTGATCTGCCGGAGGTGCAGATGTTTATGCAGGAATTCAGCGACGCCTTCGCCTGCTCTCTGGATGCGTTGGGAGGGAAGCTGTGATGAAACTGGGCATGTCTTCTGCCGGATTTTACGGGCGGATGGAAACGGAGGAGGAAGCTTCCTTCCTGCGTCAGTTTGACCTGGATGTGTGCGAAATTTTCTTGCAGACAAGGAGCGAGTACAGCGGAGATTTCGGCCGGGTGGTGAAGGAGCATCTGCATGGCTTGCCCTGTGTGTCCGTTCATCCTAAAGGGACTCAATTCGAGCCGGATCTGTTCGGCGGCTCTCCTCGGCAAAGAGGAGATGCCATGGAAACCTTGACCCATGTACTGGATGCAGGGCGGGTGCTGGGAGCATCCTGGTACGTGTTTCATGGACCCAGCGGCGCACGGTCGCCCATGACGCCGGAGCGGATGGCCAACCTACCGGAGCGTTTTGCGGCCATGCAGGCTGAAGCAAAGAGCCGAAGCATGGAGATTCTGTGGGAAAATGTGAACTGGTGCACCCTGCGGGATCTTGCCTGTGTGCAAAGTGCCCTGAAGCTGCTGCCGGATCTGCATTTTGTGTTGGATGTGAAGCAGGCATATCTGGGCAAAGTGGATCCCTTCGATATGCTTCACCAGATGGAAGGCCGGATTCGCCATGTTCACCTGCTGGACTGGGATGCTTCCGGTAAGCTTTGCCTGCCGGGGGAGGGCATCATGGACTTTCTACGGCTCTTCCGGGAACTGAAGAAGCAGGGGTACGACGGTGCCTTGATCCTTGAACCCTATGCGGCGCAAACAACGGACACAGATGCGGTCAAGCGCTCCCTGACCTTCCTGCGGGAGACCATGGAACGGGTCTGATGCCGCCTGATCAAGGCGGCGCTTGGCGGAATGGCTTTCCCTTTCTGTTCCGCCTGCCGGCTCACTTCTGCTTTTTTCAGGGTTTTTCTCTGTTTTTGCACTTGACGAATCCGGTTGTAAAGCCTATACTAGAGCGTCAATGTTTTTTTTAGGATCACAGGGGGGATTGATCTGCATGAACACTAAGTTTATCTTCGTGACCGGCGGCGTTGTATCTTCTTTGGGCAAGGGCATTACGGCTGCGTCCCTCGGACGGCTGCTGAAGTGCCGGGGCTTGAAGGTTTCCATCCAGAAGTTTGATCCTTACATCAACGTGGATCCGGGCACCATGAATCCTTACCAGCATGGTGAGGTTTTCGTGACGGACGATGGTGCTGAAACGGATCTGGATCTGGGTCACTATGAGCGCTTTATTGATGAAAGCCTGACCCAGGCGGCCAACGTAACCTCCGGCCGGGTATACAAGACTGTGATTGACCGGGAGCGCCGGGGCGAGTACTTGGGCGCAACCATTCAGGTAATCCCCCATATTACCAACGAAATTAAGCGGAACATCCTGCTGGTGTCCCGTCAGCAGAATGCGCCGGACGTGGTGATTACGGAAATCGGCGGCACGGTGGGCGATATTGAGAGCCTTCCCTTCCTGGAAGCAATTCGCCAGATGCGTGCCGAGGTAGGCTTTGAAAACAGCCTGTACATCCACGTAACCTTGGTGCCTTATCTGAAGGCAGCCGGTGAGCTGAAGACCAAGCCCACCCAGCACTCTGTGAAGGAGCTGGGCGGCATCGGCATCAGCCCCGATATTCTGGTGTGCCGCTGCGAGCATGAAGTGCCTGCTGACCTGCGTGCCAAGATCGGCCTGTTCTGCAATCTGCCTGCGGATCGTGTCTTTGAAAATGTGAACGCCCGCTCCATCTATGAAGTGCCGCTGCTGCTCCATGAGGAAGGCTTGGACGATAAGGTTTGCGAGCTGCTTCACCTGGAGAACAAGCCCTGCGACCTGACCGAGTGGACGGCCATGGTGAACCGTCAGCTGAACCCCCAGAAGGAGACCACCATTGCTTTGGTGGGCAAGTACGTGGAGCTGCCTGATGCTTACCTGAGCATTGTGGAGGCTCTGACCCACGGCGGCATTGCCCACTCTGCCAAGGTGCACATTAAGTGGATTCAGGCAGAAGGGCTGACTCAGGAGAATATTGCCGAAACGCTGGAAGGCTGCCACGGTGTGCTTGTTCCCGGCGGATTCGGTTCCCGCGGTTTGGAAGGCAAGATGGTGGCCTGCCAGTATGCCCGTGAGCATAAGATTCCTTTCCTCGGCATTTGCCTTGGCATGCAGATGGCCGTAATCGAGTTTGCTCGTCACGTGCTGGATCTCCGTGATGCCAACACCACGGAAATGGATCCCAACACCACCTATCCCGTGATCGACCTGATGCCGGATCAGAACCTGGAGAATCTGGGTCACACCATGCGGCTGGGCAAGTATCACTGCTCCCTTGCGCCCGATTCCATCAGCTATAAGTGCTATGGGGAAAGCGAGATTGAGGAGCGCCACCGCCATCGGTATGAGTTCAACAACGAGTACCTGAAGCGGTTTGTGGACGGCGGCATGCGCATTGCCGGTAAGAACCCTGAGCGGAATCTGGTGGAGATTGTGGAAATTCCCGATCATCCCTGGTATGTGGCAGTTCAGTTCCATCCGGAATTGAAGTCCCGCCCCAATCGTCCCCATCCCCTGTTCCGTGGTTTCGTAGGCGCTGCCCTGAAGCATCAGGAAGAAGAAAAGTAAGATTGTGTTTTTCGAAGGAGACTGTCTTGCACGGTCTCCTTTTCTCTTTTTCTTGCAAAAGCCGGCTGCACACAGTATAATGGTTATCGGCTAAAGGGGGAACGTTCGATGCAGGATAAGCGATTTCAGGCGTATCTGGTCATGCTCTATGCGTATTTTTCCGTGGGCTGCATGGTGCTGGCCGCCAATACCGGGCTGCAGTTCATGATTGCGGACTTTGGCTGGACGGATAGCCAGGGCGGTTTGTTCATTAGCTTTCTGGCCCTTGGCAATCTGCTGGCCAGCATTTTCACCGGCGTTGCCTGCAAGGCGATTTCCCGGAAACGGGTGCTGCTGCTGTACGGCGGTTTGCTGTTCCTGTGCTATACCCTCATGTCCCTTGTCAAGACGCCGGTGCTCATGTATCCGCTGTCCTTCTTTGCCGGGTTCTACTGGGGCGGGGTGAACAGCATTACCAACACCACCATCACGGAGCTGTATGAGCATGCCGGCGGGAAGCTGAACTTCTGCAATGCCTGCTATGGGGTGGGCGCCGTGCTGGTTCCTTTGCTCATCAGCCTGATTGTTGCCAAGGGCGGCTCCTGGCGGATGTGCTTCCGCTTGGTGGCTTTGCTGGGGCTTGGACTGATCCTCCTCGTCCTTTTGCAGCCCATTCCTGAAATGAAAGGAAGCACTTCCGAGGCCAAGGGTGACAGAAAGACATCCTTTGCCTTCTGGCGGGAGTTTCCTTTTTACCTGTGCGCCATCCTGTTCTTCTGCTATGTGGGGGCAGAGTCTGCTGCCAGTTCCTGGCTGCCCAGCTATCTGAGCCAATATAACGGCGACTTTGTGGAGATTCCTTCCGCCACCATCGTGTCCCTGCTGTGGCTGACGCTGATCATCGGCCGCCTGCTTTGCGCAGGCCCCGGGGCAAAGATCAATCACAAGCTGCTGCTGATCCTTCTTTCAGCCGGCTTCCTCCTTGGAGTTATCGGCATGGTGTGCTTTGTCAATCATACGGCGCTGCTGCTGGCCTCCGTGGTGTTCACGGGGCTGAGCATGTCCGGCATGTACGCCACCTGCGTGACCAATTCCGCCCGGTACATTGCGTCTTCACCGATCGGTGCAGGCATCCTGTTCGGCATGAGCGGCTTGGGCAGCTCGGTTATTCCTTATGTGGCAGGGCTGGTCTCTGACGGGTTTGGCCTCCGGACAGGCATGGCAAGCCTGTGCGTCTTCCTGGCAATCTCCCTTGCGGCAGCCCTCGTGAACCGCTGGTATCATCCTGCTACGGAGGACGCTGCATGAAGAAAAATTCCCTGATGCCTGCGGCACGGTATTTGTGTGCCGTGGTGGGCGTTCTGTGGCTTGCTGCCCTGCTGATGAAGATTCCTTTTCATCAGGCAGTCATTGGCCGTTGGTGCTTTCTGGCAGGAGCGGCAGCGGCCGTGGTGCTGCTAGTGCTGCTTTTCCTTCAACACCGAAAAGAAAAGCAAAAATGAATAGATTTTCACAATTTCTTCATACTGAGCACATAGAAGGCATGTATCCTGCAAATGTAAGGAGGAATGATCATGGGTTACTATTATTTTGACTGGACCTATCTGCTGCTGATTCCCGGCCTGATTCTCGGCCTTTGGGCACAGGCACAGGTGAAGACGACCTTTGAACGTTACAGCAAGGTTTCTACCCGACTTGGCCGCCCGGCATATGAAGCCGTGGCAGACCTGCTTCGCCGCAACGGCAATCAGCAAGTGATTATTAAGCGTGTATCCGGCTCCCTGACGGATCACTATGATCCCAGAAACGAGACGCTGAACCTAAGCGAAGACGTGTATGATTCCTGCAGCGTTGCCGCTCTGGGGGTTGCCGCCCACGAAGCCGGTCATGCCATGCAGAAGCAGACCAACTATGCACCCTTGAACCTGCGCTCTGCGGCCGTGCCGGTGGTGAACATTGGCTCCACCTTGGCTACGCCCCTGTTTGTGCTGGGACTGATCCTTTCCTGGAAGCCCCTTCTGACCATCGGCATTGTGGCCTTCAGCCTGTCCGTACTGTTCGCCCTGATTACCCTGCCTGTGGAGTTTGACGCCAGCCGCCGGGCTGTGCAGATGCTCCGTGACGGCGGCTATGTAACGGCGGATGAGCTGGACGGCGTGCAGAAGGTACTCCGTGCCGCTGCACTGACCTATGTGGCCAGCGCGGTGACCAGCCTGCTGTCTCTGCTGCGGCTGATCCTCATTGCCCGCCGCCGGGACGACTGAACATTGACCTGACTGCCTTGGGACTGGATTTGATCGATCCGGTCCCTTTTGTATTGCCAAATCGCTGTTCACAAAACCGTCATCTATCTTTCACCCCTTGTGCAGGACTTTCACCACACAATGCACCCATTGACCCGGTATTCTGTTTCATGCAAAGGAGAACATCCTTTGATGAATAGAAGGCAAGGAGCGATCGACCAACATGAACGAACAGCCAAAGAAAAAGAAGGCGGGCAAACGTTGGAAGCGTGTATTGCGCAGAATCATTGTAACGGTGCTGATTCTGGCAATCTTAGGACTGGGCGGATGGTATGCAGTGGATAAGCTCCGTGCAGAGTATACGGTGACTTATGATACCTATACGGCGACCATCGGCAGCATTTCCAATGCGCTGAGCTTCAGCGGCAGCATGGCACTGGTGAACAGCAAGACCTATTCTGCCTCTGCGGATACTACCGTGCGCACCATTTATGTGGCGGAAGGGGACACAGTGACCAAGGGCGCCAAACTGATGCGCCTGGCCAACGGCGAAACCCTGACTGCCGACTTTGACGGCAAGGTAAACCAGGTGTATGTCTCCGCAGATGATGAAGTCACTTCCGGCACGAGCCTGATCCAGATTGCGGACTTTACCCACATGAAGGTCAGCATGCGGGTGGATGAGTACGACATTGCGGATGTGAGCGTAGGCTCTGCCTGCACGGTCACGGCAACGGCAACGGAAAAGACCTTCGACAGCACCATTGCGTCCATCAATTATATTTCTTCTGCCACGGGCAATGTGGCTTATTATACCGCCGTGGCTTATGTGGATGTGAATGAGGACGGCATCTATCCCGGCATGCAGGTGACCGTATCCATTCCCAAGGAAGCGGCGGAAAATGTGGTCATCCTGAAGGAGGACGCCCTCAGCTTTACGGCCTCCAACAGTGCTTATGTATACATGAAGGATGACAACGGCGAAATGACCACCGTGGACGTGGAAGTGGGCGTAAGCAACGGCAAGTATGTGGAAATTAAGAGCGGCCTGAGTGACGGCGATACGGTTTATGCCGTGGCGGAAACCACCACCAGCACCAGCGGCGTGGCCAGCATGCTGAGCAGCCTGTTCGGCGGCAATCAATTCACGCCTGAAATGGGCGGTGGCGGCGGCGGTGACTTCAACCCCGGCAGCATGGACGGCGGTGGAATGGGCGGCGGCCGAGGCGGCAGCAGCGACAGCAACGGCGGCCATGGCGGCGGAATGGGCGGCGGCCCCGGCGGCAACTGACAAGGAGGCGCCTTATGAGCGAAAACATCATGGAAGCCTTCTTTGAAATGAAAAAAATCAACAAGTATTATCACATGGGAGAGGAAGACGTGCATGTGCTCAAGGATGTGGACTTAACCGTGCGGGAAGGGGAGTACCTTTCCGTGCTGGGACCTTCCGGCTCCGGCAAGTCTACGCTGATGAACATTATCGGCTGCCTGGATGTAGCGTCGGAAGGCAGCTACACTCTTCACGGGGTACCCATTGAGGATTTGACGGATGTGGAGCTTGCTCATCTGCGCAGCAGGGAAATCGGGTTCATCTTTCAGAATTCCCAGCTGCTGCCTCGGCTGAATGCCCAGAAAAACGTGGAGCTTCCCCTAATCTATGCCGGTGTTGCGCCCAAGGAGCGGCATAAGCGTGCCCAGGCTATGCTGGAGCGGGTAGGACTGGCAGACCGAATGGATCACTATCCCAATCAGCTTTCCGGCGGCCAGCAGCAGCGTGTTGCCATTGCCCGGGCATTGGTGGGAAATCCTACAATTCTCCTGGCGGACGAACCTACCGGCGCACTGGATCAAAAGACCGGCGCACAGGTCATGGATCTGTTTGCCGAGCTGAACCGGGAAGGACGCACCATCATCATGATTACCCACGATATGCACATCGCCGCCCACGCCAAAAGAGTGGTGCACATTATTGACGGTGTGCTGACGGAAGGGGGAGAAACAGCCGATGCGTAAGAAAATCCGCTCCGTGCTGGTAATGCTTCGTGAATGCGTCGCCATGTCGGTGAGCAATATTCTGGGCAACCGGGTGCGTTCCTTTCTGACCATTCTGGGCATTATGATTGGCGTTACGGCAGTCATTGCCCTGATTACCACGGTGTCCGGGGTCAGCGGGGCGCTGTCTTCCTCCTTTTCCTCCATGGGCGCCGGCACGCTGATGGTATCCGTTACCGGCAGCGACCTGAAGACCGGCATGACCACGGATGACCTGAACGAGCTGACGGAAATGGACGAAATTGACGGCATTACCCCCACGGTCAGCCTGTCTGCCCGGGTCAGCTACGGCGGAAGTTATCAAAGCAGCATTTCCGTGGCCGGCAAGAATGCCTACTACTTCTACACCAATGATGTGAAGCTGCGGGGAAGAACCCTGAACATCGTGGATGAAGACAATATGTCCTACGTGTGCATGATCAATCAGGACATCATTGATGATTTCTTCTTCGGCATAGATCCTGTGGGTGAAACCTTGTATATCAGCGGCATCCCTTTCTATGTGGTAGGCATCTTCTCGGATGAAAACACGGAAAGCCTTGCCAGTGCCTTTACCGGCAGCAGCGATATCCTGATCCCTTATACCACGGCGCTGAAGATGAACAACGAGGGAGAAGTGACCAGCTTCACCGTATACTTGGCAGATGGTGTGGATTCTGATACGGCGGCAGATAAGATTGAGGACAAGATGGACGCCATGTTCAGCTACGAGGACGACTGCTTTACCATCACCACCATGAGCAGCGTGGAGGACACCATGAATGAAATGCTCTCCATGATGACCATGCTGCTGGCAGGCATTGCATCCATCGCCTTGGTGGTAGGCGGCATCGGCATTATGAACATGATGCTGACCACGGTCACCGAGCGTACGGTGGAAATCGGCCTGAAAAAGGCTTTGGGTGCGATTCCGTGGCAGATTCAGATTCAGTTCCTGATTGAGTCCTTCCTGCTGTCCATCATCGGCGGCTTGGTGGGCGTTGCCTTCGGCCTGATCCTCAGCTACATCCTTTGTCAGGTCATGGGCACCACCTTTGTGATTTCTGCAGGAGCCATTGCCTTGGGTGTTGGCTTCTCGGCAGCTGTGGGCATTGTCTTCGGCTGGGCTCCCGCACGGAAGGCCAGCAGGCTGAATCCTATTGACGCTCTGCGGTCGATGTAATCAAACTTTTTCATAAAAGACGAGGAGGAAATCCTATGAAGAAACATATACTGCCTGCCGTGCTGGCCTTGGCGCTGATGATCCTGCCGGTGGCCCACGCCGAAACCATTTCCCTCAGCGGCACGGTAAAGCCTGCGGAGGAAGTCATTGCCTACGCATCTGCCGGAGGAACCATCGAAAGCGTGTATGTCACCGCCGGACAGAAGGTCAGCAAGGGTGATCCGCTGCTGAAGGTGGCAACCGAGAAGGTGTATGCCAGCCAGTCCGGCACCATTACCGGCGTGTTTGCCCAGGCAGGGGATGATGCGGATGCCGCAACGGACACCTACGGCGGCGTCATGTACATGGAGGGGGATGTTCGCTTCACCCTGTCCGCCAGCACTTCCAATGCCTATAAATCTGCCGCAACCAAGTACGTGCACATTGGTGAAAGCGTGTATCTGGTGAATACCTCTGATTCCACCCTGACCGGCACCGGTGTGATTACCGCTGCCAGCGGCACATCCTACACCGTAGAGGTGACGGAAGGAAACTTCACCCCCAGCGAAAAGTATGACATTTACCGTGAGGAAAGCCATGCGGCAACCAGCCGCATCGGACGGGGCTCGGTCAGCCGTACCGATCCTGTGGCAGTAACAGGCAGCGGCACGGTGGTATCCGTAGCCGTGAAGGACGGCGACTATGTGGAAGCCGGACAGCTCCTCTTTGAAACCCTGACCGGCACGGCAGACGGCGGCGCAGCTCCTTCCGCTACCCTGTATGCGGAAGAGGACGGCATTGTGGAAACCGTAAGCGTGTCCGCAGGCAGTACCCTGACCCAAGGGGATGCTGTTGCCACCATCTGCAAAACGGAAAAACTATGCATGGAAGCGGAGATTAACGAAGCGGATCTGGCGTACCTGTCCGTAGGGGATACGGTGGATATGACTTTCACCTGGAATGAGGAAGCAATAGCGACCGGCCGGGTTGCCTTCATTGCCTACACGGCGACGGAGGATGCCAGCAGTGTCACCTATACCGTGCACATTGATTTTGTGCCCGATGAAAACACACGTCTCGGCATGACGGCTACCATTGACACGAAAGAATAAAATGATGCAAGTAAGAGGTCACGAAAGTTTGTATGCTTTCGTGGCCTCTTTTCAGATTGCCAGATAGCCTGTCCTGTGCTATCCTTGCACTGGAAAACACAATCAGCATGGCAGCAGACGGAGGGCGTATGTCGGAAATACAAATCGTCAACGGTTTTAATGAGCAAGTCCATATGGCACTCCCCTGCGAAGACGGCGCCGGACGCATGGATTACTATGACCTGTTCGATGGTGTTGCTGTGATGCGGGTATGCCTGGAGACCCACAGCTTTCAGGAAGCACGGGAAGCCCGGGATGCACTGGAAATCAACTTTTGCGCATCGGGACGGTTTGAAAGCCGATTCTCTGCTCATGACCGTGTCACTCTGACGCCCGGAGACATGGCGGTAAGCACCTTTGACGGTATGCATGGCACGGTTTCCGAATCCCTGATGCCTTTGGGATACTATGAAGGTTTGTGCGTTACGGTGGACTGTGCCCGGGCAGCAAAATGGATGGGTGAGCATGTGCCTGCCCTTGCTGTGGATTTTCGGCAGCTGCGAGACAATCTGCTGGGCAGCCACTGGTTTACGGCTATGCATGCAGGACCTCGCTGTGAGCATGTGTTTCGTGAGCTGATGGAAAATCTTCCTTATTTCGACCGGCAGTATCTGACCGTTCAGGTGATTGAACTGTTCATGCTGCTGAAGAGCATTCCTCGCCCGGAGCTTGACACAGGTTATCACTCTGCCGAGCAGATTCGCCTGGCGCATCACCTGCGGGATCATTTGCTGAGCGACCACGGGCGGCACATGACCCTGGCGGAACTGGCGGAGGCACATCAGATTTCCGTATCCCTGCTGCAAAAGCTGTTTCGGCAGGTCTTCGGCACATCCGTGCACCGGTATGTGCGGGAGTACCGCTTGGAGCAGGCAGCAGTGGAACTTGCCCGAGACGATAAGCGCATTGTGGATATTGCATTGGACGCAGGATACGAAAGTGCCAGCAAGTTTGCTGAAACCTTCAAAAAGCGCTATGGCATGACGCCAACCGCCTACCGGGATGCGGCAAGCCATGTATCAAAATGGGATAATAGCAACAAAACGGAATAGATGCGAAGGGAACCATATGGTATCCTTTTCTCTGGTTAGAGAAATCTAACTGGAAAGTGAGGAGAAACCAAACATGAAAAAGGTTCTTGCGGTGCTCATGAGTGTATGTATGCTGCTGACGGCAGCAAGTGCTTTCGCTGAGGGCGAGGATTACCTGAGCACAATTCAGGGTACCTATGTGGAGCTTTTCCCGGAGCTTGCCAAGGAAGCTTATCATCAGACCTGGGTGGACGCCGTAACGCCCTTTGTGGGCGCAGAGCATGCGGAAGATACGGTTGCCTATATGCTCAGCTCCTGCATGGTGGAAACCTACGGGCCGGAAGCTGCGGCAGCCTATGAGGTCAATCCTGATGAGACGCGTTTCGATTGCTACTTCCTGGGCGGCATGACCAAGATGAACGTGGAAGGCAATCGCATCAGCGGTGTGGATGCAGAGGGCAACGAAGTCTTCAGCCATGAATATACCCTGCAGAATATTGAAAACGAGAATGGCTTCATTTTCTATAAGACCGATGACGCAGATGCCGGTATGTTCACTTGGTTTGCCTTCTCCCCGGATACCATGGCTACCACCTGGCACCTGGAATTCCGCTATGCGGAGGACGAAGCGGATCTGGCAAGCTGGTTCACCGGCAACTACTGCTACTGGAATGCTGCCGGCATTGCGGAAAACTATACGGAAGAGGAAATCACCTCTGCCATTGAGCTGTTCGCTACGGAAAACCTTTCCGCAGAGGACGATGCGGCGTAAGCAAGTCAGAAAAAATACAATCAAAGGGAGCTGCTGCAGATGGATGCAACAGCTCCCTTTTCAAGTATTGCTTTCTTCTTCATTGGTGTCAATGCCGCCGCTTCTCAATCCCTTCAGGAAGGCTTCCGGCAGGGGAGCAGTGAAGGTCATCCGCTCTCCTGTGGCAGGATGGGTGAAGGAAAGGGAATAAGCATGGAGCATCAGCCTAGGTACCTGTACTCCACGGGCAACGCCGTAAATCGGATCACCGCACACGGGATGACCGATGTGCTTCATGTGGACACGAATTTGATGGGTACGCCCGGTAAGAATGTGCACATCCAGCAGGGTGCAGCCTTTGCCCCTCGCCAGCACCGTCCATTCTGTCTGAGAAGGCCGGCCGGAAGGATCCACGGCCATCCGCTTTCTGTCCGTTTTGTGCCGGGCAATGGGTGCGTCAATGAAGCCGTGATCTTCCTTCAGGTTTCCTTCCACTAAGGCACGATAGTGCTTCTCCATGGCGCGGTCTGCCAGCTGTTGACTGAGTGCCAGCTGGGCAGCATCGTTCTTGGCGACCAGCAGCAGGCCGGAAGTGTCCTTGTCCAGCCGGTGAACAATGCCGGGTCGCAGTTCGCCGCCGATGCCCCCTAGGCTGTCCAGATGGTACAGCAGGGCATTGACCAAGGTACCGTCTTCATTGCCGGCGGCGGGATGCACCACCATGCCGCTGGGCTTGATGACAACCGCTAAATCCTTGTCCTCATACAGGAAGGTTAGGGGGATATTCTCCGCTTGCGGAGCGGCAGGCTTAGGGGCAGGAAGGGTGAAGACGATTTGACAGCCGGTCTTGGGCTTGGCACCGGCCTTGGATTCTGGTTTGCCATCTACTTGGCAGCAGCCATCATCCATCAAGGAAGCGACCCGGGAGCGAGTCAGCCCGGTGGCCTCCGCAAGAAAAACATCCAGCCGCCGACCGTCCGACGTCAGATGATACAGGGTTTCATCACACATGCCGCTCCCTCCATTCCTGAGGCCTGAAGAGCAGGGAGAAAATCATCAGTCCGCAGCCCACTGTCAGGCAAATGTCTGCCACATTGAAAATGGCAAAGGAGCAGAACAGCAGCTCGATCATGTCTGTTACGTAACCGAGAAACAGCCGATCACCCATGTTGCTTAGAGCACCGCCCAGCATCAGCATGGCGGCTGTGCGGCTTACTGTACCCAGCGTATAGCGGCGCAGCACCGCATATCCTGCCGCCATCAGCACCACGGAGAGGAGAACCAGCAGAATGATGTGATCGCTGAGAAAGCTGAAGGCCATGCCGGTATTTTGGGTGCAGCGCAGACCGATAACCCGGTCTATTAGGACAATGGGTTCCGTCATGCGCCGTGCCGCCCATTTGGCGGCCTGGTCAAGGATGATCACCGCCGGGGTGATCCACAAATATCGCTTCATCCGTTATTTCAGGAAGGTTTTGTAGTCTTCGTAGTTCCGCTCCAGCAGGGTGGGTGTATCCAGTCCGTAGGGGCACTTGGTCTTGCACCGGCCGCAGTGGAGACAGCCCTCGATCTTCTTCATCATGGCCTGGCTCTTTTCATTCAGCAGCGCAGCGGTAGGTGCGCGGCGGATCATCAGGGACATGCGGGCGCAGGTGTTGATTTCGATGCCGGCCGGGCAGGGCATGCAGTAACCGCAGCCACGGCAGAAATCTCCCACCAGCTCACCCCGGTCATGGTCGATGATGGCCTGCAGGTCATCCGTCAACTCCGGAGGATTATCCTGATAGCTGAGGAACTCATCTAGTTCCTTTTCTCGCTGAATGCCCCAGATGGGCGCTACAGGATAATGACGCAGGAATGCGTAGGCGGCATCGGAGTGGGTAATCAGGCCGCCGGAAAGTGCCTTCATGCAGATGAAGCCCACATCCTTTTCCTCGCATAGGCGCACAAGGGCAAGCTCCTTGTCGCTGGCCAGGTAGGAGAAGGGGAACTGCAGGGTTTCGTACAGGCCGGACCGTACGGCTTCCTCTGCCACGGCCAGCCGGTGATTGGTGATGCCGATGTGGCGGATCATACCCTTGGCCTTGGCTTCCTCCATGGCTTCGTACAGGCCGGAGCCGTCACCGGGCTTGGGGCAGAAGGGAGGATTGTGGAATTGGTAAATGTCAATATAGTCCGTCCGCAGGGTTTCCAGGCTGGTGCGGAGATCCTTCCAGAAATCCTCCGCCTTCAAAGCGGTGGTTTTGGTGGAAATCACAATGTTTGCCCGAACGTCGTGGAGGGCATAGCCGATTTTGGCTTCGCTGTCCGTGTAGGCACGGGCGGTGTCGAAGTAATTGATGCCGTGGTCATAGGCTTTGCGGAGCAGCTTGCCGGCTTCCTCCATGGAAACACGCTGAACAGGCAAGGCGCCGAAGCCGTTTTTGCTTACGGTGAGATTGGTTCTTCCCAAACGAATGGTATCCATTCCGGAACCTCCTCGAAGTCTTATCATGCAGTAACAGTATAGCAAACTTTCCGGGGAATGAAAAGAAGCAACCGATGGTTGACCCATTATCGACAAAAAGATGAGATTATAATTGTAAATAAATCATGAACAATTAGCACTCGACTATTGACAGTGCTAACAAAACGTGATATCATACAATCGTACCGAGAGGGGGACAAAGAGGAGTCCCCCGGAGGACGGTACGAGGATTCCAAAAGGAGTTGAGTTGTATGCTTCCTAGCATTTTCCATGAAACCATGTTTGATGATCTGTTCAACGACTTCGGTCATGACCTGATGAACATTGACCGCACCCTGTACGGCAAGAATGCCAAGAACTTGATGAAGACTGACGTGAAGGATAACGGCGACCACTACGAGGTGGCTGTTGACCTGCCCGGCTTCACCAAGGACGAGGTGAAGGTTGACCTGAAGGACGGCTACCTGACCATTACGGCCGGCAAGAGTCTGGAGAAGAAGGATGACGAGAAGAGCAAGTACATCCGTCAGGAGCGTTACGTGGGCAGCATGACCCGCAGCTTCTACGTGGGCGAGGTTCGCCCCGAGGATGTGCATGGCAAGTACGAGTCCGGCGTGCTGACCTTGACGGTGCCCAAGGAGACTCAGAACAAGGTTGAGCCTAACACCCGCATTGCCATCGAAGGCTAAGACATTCAATCAAAAAAGGACGATCGCAAGGTCGTCCTTTTTGATTTTTGGCGAAATTGGCATGCTGATTCGTAGCCGAGCTTTACACCATAAGCGCTCCTTCGCTTTGCATCAGTTCCATGTATTTTTCCTTGATCTCCGTCAGCCTTCTGCGGCTGATGGCAAGCCGCTGACCGTTGGTGAGGACAACGTCCGTGTCGCAGATTTTCTGAATAAATCGGTAATTCACCAGGTAGCCTTTGTGAATGCGGAGAAAACCATAGTCGGTCAGCTCTGTTTCCAGCTGCTGCATCTGCTTGCGCATCTCTGTAGGCGTTTCCTTGCCGACAAGATGAGCAAGCTGTTTTTTGCCGATGCTCTCGATGTACATCAGCGTGTCGATGGCAATGTAGGTCACCTGATCCCGATCCTCCACGATAATGGTTTTGACCGTGGTGTTCTCCTTGCGGTAGGTGAAGTAGGTTTTGATCACACAGTCCACATCCGTGAAGAAGCGGCTCTTGCGGATGAATCCCTTGGGATTGAAACGCAGAGCATCGAAGATCAGCTCTTCCCGATTGGAAATGAAGATGATGTCCAGCAGATTGCCGTCCTTTCGCAGTTGATCGGCCAGCTTCAGGCCGCTCATGCCGGGCATTTCAATATCCAGAAAGAGCAAATCAAAGGTGCATGTTTTCATGCGGTTCAGCAGCTGCTGCGGGCGGGCAAAGGTTTCCACCGCCGCATCCACATCATAGTTGCGGAAGGCGTTGACCAGCGCGCCGGAGAGCAGGCTCAGGGCGTTGATTTCATCATCGCAGATGGCAATATTCCAGCGGATCATGCTTCTTCCTCCTTGGGCAGCTCCAGCATTACATCGGTGACGAACATGCCGTTCTTCATGGTGTACTTGATGGAGCCGTTGTACTTATCCACAATGCTGCGGATAATGCGGGTGCCGTAGCCATGCAGTTCCCGGCGCTGCTTGGTGGTCTTCAAGCTGAGCCGGGCGTCGGACGCAATGTCGTTGCTGACGGAGTTTTCCTGATGAATGAACAGATAGGCCTGCTTGGGACACATGGAAAAGGAAACCTGAGGCAGTTCCGCCCCGGAAACGGAAGCGGCTTCAATGGCGTTGTCCAGCAGATTGGACAGCAGGCTGCACAGATCCTCACTGCTGTAAGGCAGGGCGTCAGGCACCAGAATATTGGTGGTGATGCGCACCCCGTGCTCCCGGGCAGCGTTGATTTCGTGATTCATAATCACGTTCACCATATAGTTGCCGCAGTCGAAACTGGTGAGCACAGAGCTTTTGCTTTCCAGCGTCTCGGCAAAGAAGTCGCTGAGCTCGTCATATTTTTTTGCGTCCAACAGCGCCTTGCAATAAAAGGTGTAGTTCTTCAATTCATGCCGCATGGCACGGAGTTCGTCAAAGTTGACTCGGTTGGCTTCATACTTCTCCTGCTCCAGTTCCATGCGGTGTTTGGTGCTGTGGAGCATCATGTTCTCGTTGGTGCTCCGGGCAATGGAATAAAACAGGTAATAGGTCAGCAGGTCAATGCCCCACAGGCCGATGCAGGTCAGTACGTTGGATACACGGGGAATTTCCACCCAGGCAGGTACCAGCTCAATGGCCACAATAACCAGAGAAACGCTGGCCTGCAGCACCACGTACTGAAACTGGATGGCGCTGTCGGCATCCATGGAGAAGTGGCGCAGATACCACACCACAAAGCCTGTCAGCAGGAAGATGATCAGCAGGGTCAGGTATTGCCCCCAGCTGTAGTACAGGGTGGGATTGGCATCCTTGATCAGATCACTGAGGGGAGAGGAGATGGGCACGGTCACCATGACGCAGGCCATGAACATGGTGCCGCGGACGATCCGGGTCTTCAGCGGATACTTGCTGCGGAGGAGGGCATACAGCAGAATATACAATGCCATGGATACGGGACTCAGCAGCTCCCCGCCGCCGAGCAAGGTGTAACAAACAGCACTGATTCCCTGAAAGGCGGCACAGCATAGCAGCCATTCCACCGCTTTCAGACACCAGCCGCGCCATGTGCGGGGAAGCTGATTCATCAGCAGGATGACCGCCAGCACCTGCAGGCAAAGAGTCGGAATATAGGACGCACCACGAACGCCCTGCACGAAGAACAGGTCAAAGTATTCGGACATGATGGGCGACCTCCTTATCGCATCCGGCGGATGATGAATATGAACGAATCACATCTATGCACCTTATTTATAGCACAAAAGCAAGACATCGTGCAAGTGCCGCTCGCACGCCGGAAAATCGGTGCAGGCGGTTTTTGTTCGTACTCCGGTTGTGAAAATCCGAAAAAAAGAACGGTCATGCCGTTTCATATACCGTTCATTCTCTTGCCGGTGGCGATTTGCTCCCGTGCATGGCCATTGGGGCAGAAAAAGTTTTTTTTTCAAACCGGCGTGCTACACTACCATCAAGCCTACATGATACACAGGACTTGGAAAGGAACGAACCGTATGAAACACGCCGAACTCATCCGGCAAATGACCCTGACGGAAAAGTGTGCACTGCTGGCAGGCCATGACGTGTGGCATACACGTGACAATGAAAAGCGAGGCATTCCGGCCATTACGCTGTCGGACGGACCTAGCGGTCTGCGCAAGCAGGCGGAGGCAGGGGATCATCTGGGACTCAATGCGTCCACCAAGGCCACCTGCATGCCTTCCTCCAGTGCCATTGCCAACAGCTGGAATGTGGACATGGCGGAAAAGGCGGGGCAGGTAATCGGCCGGGAAGCCTTGGCACAGGATGTGCAGGTGCTGCTGGGACCGGGCATCAATATCAAGCGAAGCCCGTTGTGCGGCCGAAATTTTGAGTATTATGCGGAGGATCCTTATCTGGCAGGCAAGCTGGCGGCGGCGTACATCCGGGGGGTGCAGGCAAACGGCGTGTCGGCCTGCGTGAAACATTTTGCCGTGAACAGTCAGGAAGACCATCGCATGGCCAGCGATTCCGTGCTGGATGAACGAACCCTGCGGGAAATTTATCTGACCAATTTTGAGATCGCCGTGAAGGAGGGCAAGCCTAAGTGCGTCATGACCTCCTACAACCTGGTGAACGGCGTTTATGCCAATGAGCATCCCCATCTGCTGAAGGAGATTCTGCGGGGCGAATGGGGCTATGACGGTGCCGTGATCACCGACTGGGGCGGGGACAACGACTTTGTGGAGGGCGTCCGTGCAGGATGTGACCTGGAAATGCCCGGCTGCGGAGATGACGGCCCCATTGCCTTGATGCATGCCGTGCAGGAAGGAAAAATCACGGAAGAAACAGTGAATCAGCGGGTAGATGAGCTGCTGACCCTGATTCTTGATACCTACGGCAGCCGCAGACAGGCAACGGTGGATGAGGAGGAGCATCATCGCATTGCAGCTGCCGTGGCGGAAGAATCCATTATCCTGATGAAAAACGAGGGCAGCGTTTTGCCCCTTGCCCACAGCGCAAAGATTGCCGTGATTGGCGACTTTGTGCTGACACCTCGCTTTCAGGGAGCGGGCAGCAGTATGGTCAATGCCACAAGAGAAGATCGGGCGTTGGATCTGCTGCCGGATTATTTTCCGAATGTGCTGGGGATTGCGCCCGGATTTCAGCGGCTGGATCAGCCGGATGAGGCACTGGCGCAGCAGGCGGAAAAGCTGGCCAAGGAAGCGGAATATGTGGTGCTTTATCTGGGGCTGACGGAAGGCTATGAAGCAGAGGGACTGGATCGCACCCACCTGCGCCTGCCGAAGAATCAGCTGGATTTGCTGGAGCGTCTGTACAAGGTGAACCGAAATATCATTGCAGTGATTACCTCCGGCAGTGTGATCGAGATGCCTTGGCTTCATCACTGCAAAGCCGTGGTGTGGGCTGGCCTTGGCGGACAGGCGGCAGCCGGAGCCGTGCTTCGGGTGCTGTCCGGTGTGGTAAACCCCAGCGGCAAAACATCCGAAACCTTCCCCCTTTCGCTGGAGCAGGCGGCCGTGAGCCGATACTATCCCGGGCAAGAAACTACCAGTGAATATCGGGAAGGAGTGTATGTGGGCTATCGATACTACCAGACAGCGGAGGCACTGGTGCAGTTCCCCTTTGGTTACGGCCTTTCCTATACCGGCTTCCGCTATGAAGACTTAAAAGTTACCGATCAGGAAGTTCGCTTTACCCTGACCAACACCGGGGAGCGTGCCGGTGCGGAGGTTGCGCAGGTTTATGTGGCACTGCCCGGTGCAAAGATTTTCCGCCCCAAGCAGGAGCTGAAAGGCTTTGCTAAGGTGTATCTGGAGGCAGGCGAAACGAAGGAAGTGACCATTCCGCTGGATGACAAGGCATTCCGCTACTGGAACACGGAGACAAATGCCTGGGAAATCGAAGGCGGACGATACGAAATTCGTGTGGGTGCCAGCTGTGAAGATATCCGCCTGAAGACCTCCTTGACGGTGCAGGGCACGGATGCACCCAATCCCTATGCAGGGAAAAAACTGACCTGCTATGAAAAGTGCGAGCTGCAGGATGTGCCGGACGATCGGTTTGCCGCTCTGTTGGGTCATGACATCCCGCCCCATTTATGGCAAAGGAACGAGCCTTTGAAGATGAATGATGCGGTGCTGCAAATGGCCTATGCCAAGAATCCATTGGCCAGAGCCCTGTGCAGGAAGCTTAAGCGCATGCGGGAGAAGAGCATTGCGGCAGGCAAGCCGGATCTGAACCTGCTGTTCATCTACAACATTCCTTTTCGGGGCATCGGCAAAATGATGAACGGCATGGTTTCCATGAAGATGGCGGAAGATCTGCTGATGATGGCCAACGGACACGGCTTTCGAGGACTGGGAAGGTTAATTCATCACTTCCTGCACCGGGAAAAGCTGGATACAAGAGAAGGAGTGTGATCAGGATGCGGCTGTGGAAAAGTTTCGAAACCGCTCATCCCAAACTGTCAGAGTGGGTTCGGGAAGGCGGACTGTTTGTCATTGTATCCAATGCCATTACGGTGCTGAAGTATTTCATGCTGGAGTTTCTGCCCGGCATGTTCAGTGGCCTGCCCATGGTGGACTTTGGCTGGCCGGGCATTGATATGACCCTGTTGGGGGCAACCTTCAAGTGGAATATCTTCGGCTATGATGTGGCGCACGGCGGTTTGCCGTACCTGTGTGCCTATATGGTGGCCATGATCGTGGGAGAGTGCCTGAATTTCCCCATTCAGAAGTACTGGGTTTTCCGCAGCAAAGGGAATACGGTGAAGCAGATTGCATGGTACATCTTGGCTTTCTGCGTCATCACCTGCATTGTGAACTCCATCAACTGCATTTGGGTGGCAGTGGCAGGAGAATTTGTGCCGGACTGGGTGTACAACATCGGCACCACGGTGCTTAATGGCGGCGTGTCCATGGTGATTTTCTTCTTTGCGAATAAGATCATCTTTCCCACCGGCAAGGAAGAAAAACCGGCGCAGGTATGACCTGATGGAAACGGATCCCTTGGAAGAAAGGCATCAAATTGCCTTTGAAGCATGAAAGGAAAGGAATCGTTATGGGCAAGGAAAAACGGGAAAAGAAGACAAGAGAAAGAAAGTTTTTGAACACCAAGGGCAAGCGAGTGTGGATGGGCGTGTCCGTTCCAGTGATGGCTGTGCTGCTGGTTGCGACCATTGTAGCCACCCAGTACCTGTCGGGACTCATGGACATGCTCTTCGGCGGTGAGCGGACGGAGGTCAGCGGCTCTGCTTCAGGCTCTTACGCATTGGCGGATGGTGTGACGGACAAGGCATCCGCTCTTCAGGCAGCCAATGACCTGAATCTGGAGATCAACGAGGAAGGCATCATCCTGCTGAAAAACGAAAACTGTCTGCCTCTGACAAGCGGCGCAAAGGTCAGCGTGTTCGGCAAGAATTCCGTGAACCTGGCCTACGGCAGCTCCGGCAGCGTGGGCAGCAGCTCGGATAACGCCCCTACCATTTATGATAGTCTACAGCAGGCCGGGTTTGTCACCAATCCCACCTTGGAGGCTTTCTACAATGATAGCAGCAAATCCGGCAGCGGCCGTGCCAGCTCGCCTTCCATGCTGTCCGGCAGCATCGTCACGGGCTTTGCCACGGGCGAAACCGCTGCTTCTGCCTATGATGACAGCGTGAAGGCTTCCTTTGCGGAGTATTCGGATGCGGCACTGGTGGTCATTACCCGCGTCAGCGGTGAGAACTACGACCTGCCCACCACCATGTGGGAATCTGACGGTACCACTCCCGTAACAGGTGCAGCCTCTGGCGAAGATCACTACCTGGAGCTGGATCAAAACGAGCAGGACATGCTGAAAATGGCCTGCGAAAACTTTGATCATGTGATTTTGGTGATTAACAGCTCTACGCCTTTGGAGCTGGGCTTTCTGGACGGCAACAACGGGGGCGATGCCACCATGGTGGATTACGACTTCGCTTCCCATGTGGATGGGGCACTGTGGATCGGTATGCCCGGCGAGTCCGACATCATTGCCCTGGGCGAGGTGCTGAACGGTACCGTCAATCCTTCCGGCCACACGGTGGATACCTTCGCCCGGGATTTCATGGCGATCCCTGCGGTGCAGAATTACAGCTGCAATGGAGAGCTGAACAGCGATGCTTACACCCTGAACGGCAGTGCCCAGAATGCTTGGTACATTGACTATGAAGAAGGCATTTACGTAGGCTACCGCTACTTTGAAACCCGTGGCGCAGGGGATGAAGACTGGTATCAGGAAAATGTGGTGTATCCATTCGGTTACGGCCTGTCCTACACCACCTTTACCCAGACCATCAAGGAGACCGGCATTCAGTCCGCATCCGACTGGACAAAGGCGGATGAAGCCATGACCATTACCGTGACTGTGACCAACACCGGCAGCGTGGCTGGCAAGGATGTAGTGCAGGTCTATGCGCATGCGCCATATATTGCCGGCGGCATTGAAAAGGCGGAAGTGGTGCTGGTGGCCTACGTCAAGACGGACCTGCTCCAGCCCGGCGAAAGCGGAGATTATACCGTTTCCTTTACGCCCTACGACTTTGCTTCCTATGATGCTGATGACAAGAACGGCAATGGTCACAGCGGCTATGAGCTGGACGAGGGTGAATATATCTTCTCTGTTCGCTCCGATGCGCATACGGTGCTGGACAGCGTGACCACCACTCTGGTAAGCACGGTTTGCTATGATACGGATACAACCACAGGCTATACGGTGGAAAACCGCTTTGACGATGTGGATGATCAGCTGGATACGATCCTGTCCCGGAGCAACTGGGAAGGCACCTGGCCGAAAAACCGTACTGCTGATGAAAAGAAAATGGAGAACTATGAAGGATTCCAGGCAGCACTGAAGAGCACGGATTCCGGCAATCCCCTGACGGCCGCCGATGAAGCTGTTACCGCCGCCAATGCAGCCCGCACCCCGGCCAAGAAGAAGAGTGCCGACGGGCTGCAGCTCTACGAAATGATCGGCAAGGACTACGACGACGAACAGTGGAACGCCATGCTCAGCCGCATTACCCTCAATACCATTTGGGATACCCTGTCCGACGCAGCTTTCAAAACCATTGCCATTGATTACATCGGTATGCCGGCCACCATCGCAACGGATGGCCCTTCCGGCTTTACCAAGTTCATGGGCAGCACGTCCACCATTTATGATACCTGCTTCTATGCCAGCGAGTGCGTGCTGGCGGCAACCTGGAATCAGGATCTGGCGGAGCGCATGGGCGAAGCCATTGGCGATGAGGCTCTGATCGGCGATGCCAACAACAACACGCCTTACACCGGCTGGTATGCGCCGGCAGTGAATATCCACCGTACGCCCTTCGGCGGCCGCAATCCTGAGTATTACAGCGAGGACTGCACCCTCAGCGGCACCATGGCTGCAAAAGTCGTGGCAGGTGCCGCCAAGAAGGGGCTGAAGACCTATGTGAAGCACTTTGTGGCCAATGAGCAGGAAACCCACCGTGGGGGCGTGTGCACTTGGCTGACAGAGCAATCCTTGCGGGAACTGTACCTGAAACCCTTCGAGCATGCGGTGAAGGAAGGCGGCACGCTGGCCATCATGTCCTCCTTCAACCGGATCGGCAGCCGCTGGGCAGGCGGCAGCTACGCCCTGCTGACGGAAGTGCTGCGGAATGAATGGGGCTTCAAGGGGACGGTCATCAGCGACTTTGCCTCCGGTCAAAGCCACATGAATCTGGAACAGCAGCTGTATGCCGGCGGTGATCTGTGGCTGGATACCATTGCCCCCACCAAGTTCTTCGAAAGCAGTGATCCGCTGGATGTGTACGTGCTGCAGGAAGCCATGAAGCACGTGCTGTACACGGTGACCAACAGCAATGCCCTGAACGGCATCGGCAGCGACACCGTGGTGGAGACCAGCACTGCTTACTGGCGCATTGCCTTGACGGCAGCAGATATTGCCGTGCCGGCGGTGCTGCTGCTATGGGGCGTGCTGGTTTTGGTCAAGGCAGCAAAGAAAAAGAAGCCTGAACAGGCAGCATAACACAGCATCAAAAAAGGCGGCCGAAAGGCCGCCTTTTTTGATGCCTCACGGTATGCACATCTGTACGTTCATGCCGCTTGAAACGCCGTTCATTCCGCCGGCGAAGGATTTTGTGCCCCTTGCCGTCCGTTTGGGGGCAAAATGCGCCATGCCCCGGAAAAACATGATAAGGTGTAGGCAACAAGAAAGGCGAAAGGAGGCAAAGACGCTTTAGGTTTCCCTGAATACGGCAAGGAGGATTGAAAATGAAACAGGGATTTCGTAAAACATGGACAGCAGTCATGAGCACCCTGACGGCGCTCACACTGGCTGTACCGGCCATGGCAACCGGCTTTGAGACCGGCGTCAGCTATGTGACTGACTTCACCACCCACGCAGAGGCCGTGGCGGCTGCAAAGGTCGTTGACCTGCAGAAGGACGAGGAAGGCATGGTGCTGCTGAAGAACACCGGCGCGCTTCCTCTGAACAAGAAGAGCAAGATCAGCGTGTTCGGCTCCCAGGCGGATGACTTCATCACCGCCCTGTCGGCTGAAGGTTTCGATGTGAACCCTACGGAAATTGCCACAGACTCCTATGATCCTGATGCGATCTCCAAGAGCCAGGAGCAGAGCCTGGAAATCTACGGCGATGTAGGCGTCATCACCCTGAACCGTACCTACGGCGAGAGCGCGGATGCTCCTACGGCGCTGCTGCCCAACATGCCCGAGGTACTCAGCGGCGCCTATGATGCCGAAGAGAACACCACCTATCAGGGTGATGCGACAGGTGCTACCACCTTCCAGCATGATAACCTCTATTCCGTAACGAATGCTGACGGCACCGTGACGGAGTACAAGCATTCTCTCATGATGACGGAAAATGAGGAGCGCATGATCGCCTATGTGAAGGAACATTGCAAGGTGGTTATTGTGGCCTGGACAGGTGCCACCACCTTTGAAATGTCCCTGCTGCAGAACGATGACGGCGTGGACGGCATTGTCTGGACCAACGAGTACGGTGAAAACGGGGCGACAGCCTTTGCTGAAATCCTCAGCGGTACCGTGAACCCTTCCGGCAAAACGGAAGCCATATGGTACAGCGATTTCACGGCTGATCCCACCTGGTATAACACCGCATGGCAGCGGCAGATGTACGGCTTTGCCGGCACCACCCTGCCCACCTCCGGCAACTTTGTCAATACCATGGCCTACGGTTACACCCTGGAGGAGCTGGATGCCTTCCCGGCGGACAGCGATTATCAGGCACAGGTGGGGGATGAGGCAACACGCTATCCCGCTCTGGTGCGTGTAAGCGATGCCGAGGCAGGCACGGAGTACACCACCTGGCCCGCAGTTGCCGGCCCCTGCACCGGACTTTCCGGCATGTTCAACTACGGCTTCGGCTACGAGTACCGTGTTAACCTTCAGTATGATGAAGGCATTTACTTGGGCTACAAGTACTACGAAACTGCTGCCGTGGACGGTAAGCTGGACTATGACAGCGCCGTGGTGTATCCCTTCGGCTTTGGCCTGAGCTACACCGACTTTGACTGGGAGCTGGTGGATGCAGACACCTCCAAGTGGGATGCCTTCATGGCCAAGACTGCCGAGAATGGCGTTATTGACCTGAACAGCGAAGAATGTCAGGATGCTGTGATGACCTTTAAGGTGAAGGTTACCAACACCGGCAGCGTGGCAGGCAAGGACGTGGTGGAAGTATACGCCCATGCGCCCTACATTGACGGCGAAGTGGAAAAGAGCGACATCGTTCTTGTCTCCTTCGAGAAGACTGCATTGCTGCAGCCCGGTCAGTCCCAGGTTGTGACCCTGTCTGTGAACATTCAGGACTTCGCTTCCTTCGACTACAACGATGCCAACGGCAACGGCAAGTCCACCTATGAACTGGATGCCGGCAATGGCTACGAAATCCGCTTCCAGACCGATTCTCACACCGTGAAGAGCGAAAACATGGTGGTGAAGCTGGGCGAGCTGACCGCCGATGTGATCATGGGCTACGATGATTACTCCGGCAACGCCGCCGAAAACGTGCTGAGCCAGGCAAACATCTACAACAGCCTTGGTTGGGACCTTGATTACACCAAGGAAAATGCCGACGGCGACAATGTGGAAGACTTCATTACCCGTGTGGATCAGGACAGCACCGGCGATGCGGACATGACCCTCATGACCCGTGCCAGCAGTGCCTATACCGAAGAGTATGAAAACATCTTCGGCGGCTGCACCAATCCTAAGTACACCCCTGTCACCAAAGAAGACCTGATTCGCTCGGACGAGTACTTCGCCCTGCGGAACAATCTGGACGGCTACGATGCCGACTATCCCACCTACGCTGACAGCGTAACCGTGGCGGAAATCTGGGAAGAGTGGAAGAACGGCTCTGCCAAGACCGGAGGCGATGGCGCACACAACATTGTTGACTCCGTAACCGGCGAGGCCATCAGCGGCTTCAAGGGCTTCGGTGTGGGCATGTGGGGCACCTCCTTCGCTTCCACCTATGCGGATGAATTTGCCGAATTCCTGGAAAGCGGCACCATCAACGGTGTGGATGCTACCCAGGTAACCCTGGATGAGCAAGCCGTGAATGTGCTGTATCGTGACATGTTCGGCGTTGACTTGGCGGATGCTGATGGTGCAGAAAAGTGGAGCGAGTTCATGAATCAGCTCACCTGGTGGGATGTCATGGAAGTTTGCTCCAACGGCGGCTCTACCGCAGCCATTGCCTCGATTGAAAAGGTCAAGTCCAACGGCGGCGACAGCCCCCGTGAATGGAACGGCTACAACTGGGGCAGCATGTCCACCATGGCTGCAACGTGGAACAAGGAACTGTGCTACACCATCGGCGTCATGTACGGCAACCTGGGCATGCTCAAGACCGGCAACGAAGGTGCTGACTGGTGGGGCCCCGGCGGCGATACCCACAGAACGCCCTTCTGCGGACGGTACAACGACTACTTCTCTCAGGACGGCTATCATGGCGGCATGATCGCAGCAGCTGTCGTCTCCGGCGCACAGAGCCGCGGCGTGTCCTGTGTATTCAAGCACATCGCCCTGAACGATCAGGAAGCAAGCCGCGGCGGCATGTCCACCTATTGCACCGAGCAGGCCTGCCGTGAAAACTACTTCAAGATCTTCCAGATTGCTATGCAGGAGGGCGGCGCAAAGGCGACCATGGGCTCTCTGGCCTGCATCGGCGATATCTATCCCAACTGCAACTATGCCTTTGCCAAACTCCTCGTCCGTGACGAGTGGGGCTGGATGGGCTACTTCACCACGGACGGCTACGGCGGATCCGATACCTACTGGCCCATGGATCTGATTGTCCGCTGCACCACTTGGCCTCTGGGTGCTGACGCACTGACCGACAACTCTGTGCAGAACTACCTGTCCGGCTCCTGGCATGCAGCTGACGGCACGGACAACAAGGCCGGCGTTTACACCGGCTATGTGGACGGCACGGATGCTACCGGCTCGGCCATCGGTTCCACCTACACCTACGAGACGGATATTGCAGGCAACGCCAATGCTGTCTACAATCCCACCCAGTATTACTGGTCTCGGATTACCGCACAGTATGTGCTGTATACCCAGTCTACCGCCGGTACCATTCAGAACGGCATCAACCTGAAGACCTTCAACGGTGAGGACGCAATCGAAACCGCCCAGAACGAAGAAGTCTCCCTGAACATTGCCGTGGCTGAATACGCCGAACAGTGCGGTGACAACGCAACCTACTATGTGTCCATGGGCGCACTGCCTGCTGGCATCACCTGCTCCGATGACGGCGTGATCAGCGGCAAGGCAACCGAAAGCGGCTCCTTCGAAGCAACCGTTACCTGCCGCATTGATAACTGGCTGAGCACGACCCGCACCGTGAAGGTGGAGGTTGCCTCCAAGTTCATTCTGGACGATCCTGAACAGGCTGTTTCCGGCGCTCAGGTGGGCGTTGAACTGGCCGGTTCTCCCTGCGTGCTGTACATGGACAACGACGAGGACGAAACCGCCTACACCTACGCAATCGCCGATGGCGCACTGCCTGAAGGCATTACCCTGGATGAAACCACCGGTACCCTGTCCGGCGCACCTGCTGCTGCCGGCACCTACACGGCTGTCATTTCTGTAACCCCTGAGAATACCCAGAGCAGCAATCAGAACATGATGATGGGACCGGGTATGGGAGGCGCAGCAGCCAAGACGGAACCCATTGCTTACTACATGCTGACCATCAACGTGCAGTAAATACCACCTCTTTCAAAAGGGGGATGCCGGCTCTCGGCATCCCCCGACTGTCCACAAAGTACATCGTCTGTGCCGAAGGTGTTCGAGAATAGGCGAACCGGCAGGGCGCATAATGAGGGATGAACATGGAAAAGATGACGAAACGGCTGCTTCTGCTCCTGATCGTGTGTGTCATGGCGTTTGTGCTGACCGCCTGCGGATCGAGCACCTCCGGCAATACATCCACTTCTGTCGTTGCCACGGCGACGGAAGCTCCTGCGGCACAGACAGAGGAGAACACAGAAACCGCTGCAGAGGAAAAGACCATTCAGGCAACCTTCGACCTGAACTATGAGGGTGCACCTGACGGGGAAACACAGACCGTCGCCTACGATGATGTGGCGGAAGAACCTGCTGCGCCCGGCCGGGAAAACTATGAGTTCCTTGGCTGGTATACGGATGCGGCATGCACCAAAGCGGCTGACTTTGAGTACAGCCTGACGGAGGATACCACCTTCTACGCAGGGTGGAAGGCTTCCGGTGTCACGGTGACCTTCGATGCTAACTACGATGGTGGCGAAAGCACCACGGAGACGGTTGCCGTAGGCGCATCTGTAGGCGAGCCCAGTGCCCCCAGTCGGGAAGGTTACCTGTTCTCCGGCTGGTATACGGATGCGGAAGCAACCACGGCATACGACTTCGCCACTGCTGTGGAGGCGGACACCACCGTGTACGCCGGCTGGCAGCAGAAGGCAGAGGGTAAGGAATACTTCACCGTCACCTTCATGTGGAATTATGAAGGGGCACCCAATGACGGCGTCTACAGCCGCATTCAGGTGGAGAAGAATGGCAAGATCAGCCGTCAGACCCCCAGCCGTGGAGATGACTACTATCTGGATTCCTCCAACTGGTATACCGACCCGGCGTGCACCAAGAAGTTCAAGTTTGCCACCACCCGCATTACGGAGGATACGACCCTGTACGCCCGGTGGTACAACCGCTACACCTTCGAGGCGGAAAACACCGACTTTGAAGGCAAGTCCGGCTTGGGCTATTCCGGCACGGTGTCCGATACCATGCTGATTGTGAAGGATCGCTTCAATGCGGAAGCCTCCGGCGGCTACTATGTAACCTACTTGTTCTACAACGGCGCCTTCTTGGAATTCCATGTTAACGCCGCTGAGGACGTGGACGATGCCGCTCTTGACCTGCGCCTGAGCACGGAAATGATGGGCATCGAGCTGACGGATACGGAATTCCTGGTGGAGGTCAACGGGGAAAAGCTGTCCTTCGGTACCTTGAGCATTCCGCTGACTATTGAAGGCGCTAACGGCTATTCGGATGATCAGAAGCAGCCCTTTACCGACTTCTTTATCACCAACAGCCTGAAGCTGAAGAAGGGCGACAACGTGATTCGACTGGTGGTGAACAATGATCGGCAGATGGGTTCTTCCGGCACCATGTATGCCACCGCACCCATGATCGACTGCATCCACATCAGCAGTGATACGGAGCTGAGCTGGGGTGAAGGTTATCCCAAGAACACGGACATCACTGGTCAGTAAAGAAAAGCAACATGAAGCAAGAGGGCGGCTTTATCATGAAAGCTGCCCTCTTGCAGTAAGACTTGGTTTGATAAGGAGAAAAAGATGAAGCGAATTGCTGCATGCCTGATGGCGCTGATACTGCTCGTAAGCTGCATGACGGCCTTGGCCGATGATGATTTGGAAACCTTCAATTTCGGTGACTTTTCCATGACCTTTGATGCCGGCATGTACGGCAATACCTATGATAAGACGGACGGTCAGGTGTGGTTCATGCTCTATCCGGATTACGATGCATCCGCCACGGCGCATCCCAACATTAACGTGGTATGGAGCGAAACCGTACAGGATTTAACGGCGGTTGACCCGGCAGTGTATGCGGAAAATGTGCAGGAGGATATTGTAACCCAGGTCAGCGGGGAAAGCGTGACCATTGAGAACACAAGCGTCCTGTCCGCAGCCCTGACGGAGCTGAACGGCAAGACAGCCCTGTGCGCCCATTGCTACTACGAGGTGGAGGGCTACGCCGTGTATATGCTGCAATATGTGGTTTCTGATGAAGCTTTCGGTTCCTACATTTTTACCGCCAGCTATAACGATCCTGCTCAGCAGGACACCATGACCACCATTCTTGATACGGTGACGTGGACGGCAGCGTGATCCTCTGCAGGGATTTACCCCTGTACCTGCTCCGCAATTTTTTCAGCCACCTGTGTCAGGCTCAGTCCCTTGGTATCCACAATCAGGTGGGCATAGCGCTCATAGTAGGGGCACCGTTCGTTGTATAGGTCACGGAAAGTCTGACCGGGGAGAATGCTGACTCCGCGGGCATGAAGATCACCCAACCGGCGCAGAAGCTCATCGTGCTCCACCTGCAGGTAAACTACGGTGCTGATGTCCCGCAGGTGCGCCATGGCACGGGGACCGTAGATGACACTGCCGCCGGGGGCGATGACGCTGTCCTGCACATCCAGCTCCGCGTTGATGCGCTCTTCCACCTGGCGGAAGCCGGCATCCCCTACATCGTCCAGAATTTCTGCCAGGGTTTGGCCTGTTTTGCGGATGATCACCTGATCCACATCCACAAACTGCAGACCAAGCCGCTTGGCCAGTGCCTGCCCTACGGTGCTTTTGCCGCTGCCCGGCATGCCGATGAGGGTAATGTTCATGCTGCTTCCTCCTCATGTGTGATAGCAGTATCATAGCGCAGGGCGGCGGATTCGTCAAATAAAACCTTGACATACAAGATAGGCATGACTATAATAACAGCCATGGACGGTGAACCGTCCGCAGGAGGATGTTTATGCTGCACTTTGCTTCCTTTACGTTTACGATCCCGGGCGGCTTTGACCGTACCGGGTATTTGATCGTACCGTAAAAGAGGCGTCAGGTGTTTCCGTGGCAGAATCTGCGGATGCTGAAAGGCGAGAGCTCTTTGCGGGCTCCCGTTTTTTTGTTCCCAAAAGATTAAAGGGGGATGTTACCTATGATTATCGTGCTGAAAAAGGGTACCGAGCAACAGGAAATGGATCGCCTGACGGATATGATTACTGGCCTGGGCGGCATTACCGTGAATCCCATTGTAGGCGCTGACCTGACCATTCTCGGACTGATTGGCGATACCAGCCGGATTGATCCTTCCCAGATTGAAAGCTTCCGCTGTGTGGATAAAATCATGCATGTAGCTGAACCCTTCAAAAAGGCAAACCGCATGTTCCATCCGGAACCTACCGTGGTGGACGTGGCAGGCGTCAAGGTAGGCGGCAAGAAGCTGGCTGTCATGGCCGGCCCCTGCTCTGTGGAAAATCGGGATCAAATCACCTATGTGGCGCAAAAGGTGAAGGATGCCGGTGCAGCCATTCTCCGAGGCGGCGCCTTCAAGCCCCGCACATCCCCCTATTCCTTCCAGGGCTTGAAGTACGAAGGACTGGAACTGCTCTGCCAGGCTCGGGAAGCTACCGGACTGCCTATTGTCAGCGAAATCATGTCTCCCCGGGATATTGACGTCTTTGTGGAAAAAGTGGATTTGATTCAGGTAGGCGCGCGGAACATGCAGAACTTCGATCTGCTCCGGCAGCTGGGTCAGACCCGGAAGCCCATCCTGCTCAAGCGGGGCTTGTCCGCTACCATTGAGGAGTGGCTCATGAGCGCCGAGTATATTATGGCGGAAGGCAACCCCAACGTGATTCTGTGCGAGCGGGGCATTCGCACTTTCGAAACCTACACCCGGAATACGGTGGACTTGGGAGCGATCCCTGCGGTGAAGAAGCTGAGCCACCTGCCTGTGATCGTTGACCCCAGCCACGGCACCGGCAAATGGTGGATGGTGGAGCCTCTGGCACGTGCCGCCATTGCTGTCGGGGCGGATGGCGTGATGGTGGAGGTGCACAATGATCCGGATCATGCCCTGTGCGATGGTCAGCAGTCCATTAAGCCGGAAGTCTTCGCCGATGTGATGGACGACATCCGGAAGATTGCGGCGGTTGTGGGCCGGGAAGTGTAAGTTCCATATTAGTAGGAAAGAAGGGCGTACACCATGAGCACCATTCAAGTCAATCTGGGCGCAAGAAGCTATCCCATCCATATTGAACGGGGGCTGGTGGATCAGGCGGGAGCGTATTTCCTGTCTGTCTTCGGTCAGTGCGCTGCTGCCGTGGTGACAGATGACAATGTGGCGCCTTTGTACCTTGACCGGGTGATGGCATCCCTCACTCAGGCAGACGTCCGGGCAGTGAGCATCACCTTGCCCCATGGGGAAAGAACCAAATGCCTGGATTGCCTGACACAGCTGTACACCTTCTTCAGCGAGCATCATATCACCCGTAAAGATGTGGTGGTCGCTCTTGGGGGCGGCGTCATGGGTGATCTGGCCGGGCTGGCGGCAGCTACCTGGCTCCGTGGGGTTCGGCTGATGCAGATTCCCACTACGCTGCTGGCACAGGTGGATTCCTCTGTGGGCGGCAAGGTGGCTGTAGATTTGCCCCAGGGAAAAAATCTGGTGGGTGCCTTCTGGCAGCCCTCTCTGGTGCTGGCAGACCCGGACACCCTGCAAACCCTGACTCCGGCCTATTGGCGGGATGGTTTGGGAGAAGTGGTTAAGTACGGCTGCATCGGGGACGAGCCTCTGTTCCGCCTGCTGGAAAAGGATGCGCCCATGGGTCGGGAAGGACTCATGCAGGACATCGATGAAATCCTTCACCGGTGCATCAGCTATAAGGCTAACGTGGTGGAACAGGATGAACACGATACCGGTCTGCGTATGACGCTGAACTTCGGCCACACCCTTGCTCATGCGGTGGAAACGGTGCAGCACTACGAGGGCTACCGGCACGGGGAAGCCGTGGCCATCGGCATGGCGGCCATCACCCGATTGTCGGAGGAACGTGGACTAACGGAAAGCGGCACGGCACAGCGGCTGATTGCATTGGAACAAGCTCTTTCCCTGCCCACGGAGCTGCCGGAAATCCCGAAAGAAGATTTGCTTCACGCCATGACCCAGGATAAGAAAAATGCGGGGGATACCCTGACGGTGATTCTCCTCCGGCGCATTGGCGCATGCTATCTGCATAAGACTACAACTAAATTCTTCAGACATGGATGAAATCAAACGAGTGGAAGGCATATACGACAAAGCCTTCCACTCGTATTTTTATGCTGCTTTTCGGGGAGAGCGCGAGAGGAAGCTTTTGGCACAAAAGCTGCCCTCTCGCATTCGTTCGTTATAGCCTCCTCGACGTGGCTCGAAGCACCGTGTCCTTTCGCTCGTGGGTAATGACGTAATCGTACCAGTATCGCTTGTCCCCGTTGGAGCGCATCTCCGTGTGACTCCGGAAGACGTAATTGCGCGTGTTCCGCAGGATTCGCATATCCACCAGTGTGGCCAATGCCACGGCGTATAGGGTATCATCTGCCGGATTGTCCAGCCCGTGCTTGCGGAAGGTGTAGTGAGTTTCGCTGCCGGATATGGTGCGGATGCGAACCCCTTCCGGCCGGAGAATCACGCTTTCCAGATTTTCATTATCGTATCGGCGAAACATGGGGTACAGGTGACTGTATAGGTTGGTGGAGCGAACCCGCTGCACCAGCTGCTTTTGCTGCCGGTTTTCGGCCGTGAGGCGGAGGAGCAGCAAGGCGGCCACGATAACTACCAGCATCACCAGCACCACAATCACCGTGTCCATCCATGCCTCACCCCTTTTTAATAAAAGAATGATACCAGCGGGGGAGGAAAATGTCAACGGAGACGAGATAGAAAAACAAAGCTATGTGTAGGAGTGTCAAGCATAGGTTACACATAGGGCAGCGGAGAGAAGTCAAGGGAA
>JAUMVT010000087.1 GCA_030529995.1 Clostridia bacterium | reverse complement strand
CTCGTGTAAGGAAGCAATCCTTCGGATTGCTGCGGGAATCGCCGTACACGCCGCCGATTCCCGATCTAGGGTTGAAGGGCTTGCGAGCCCTCCAACGCCACCCTGGGTTTATGATCGCCTGAGCTCCGTCATCATGACGGGGCTCTGTTTCATTCATTGGCAAACCTTAGGACTGCGAAAGCCGCATTACCCTTCTGCATAAAGGGGAGCGTCCGAAGGGGTCAAGGGGGCGATCAGAAAGCCCCCTTGTGAAATCGGCTCTCAACGAACCCTTTCGGTTTTTTATTGTGCAAAACCCCTGTCCTGTAAAAGGAGGCGTCCGAAGGGGTCAAGGGGGCGACCGGAAAGCCCCCTTGTGTAATGAGCAAAGCCCCTGTCCTATAAAGGGGAGCGACCGAAGGGGTGCAGGGAACGACGGTCAAGCCCCCTGCATCAACCAGTGACAAAACTCGAAATGATGTCTCTGCCACTTTGGCAATGTCACTTATCAACACCCTTGCACATCGATGTTGACCATGCTATCATGACTATCGGAGGATACCATGCAGACATTGATACTCACCGATATTCACGGCAATCTGCCCGCACTGGAGGCAGTACTGTCCACCCCGGAGGCACAGGCCTGCCATCAGGTCATTTCCCTGGGGGATTATTCCGGCTTTGGCCCCAATCCGCTGGATGTGTATCAGCGGCTCACATCCCTCCATGCCGTGATGCTGCTTGGCAACCACGAGGAGCGGCTTCATCACATGGAGAAGCCTGCCTTTGCCGGGTACAACTGGGCACTGGCACGGTGGACGGCGACCCAACTCTGGGGGCAGAACCTGCATCATCCCAGGGTTTACCGCATGGGCAGGGTGCTGATGACCCACGGCACTCCCGGGGATCCCTTCCACCTGATTGACGGGGAGGAAGCCCAAGCCCTGCTGCCCGCCCTGCCGGAGGACATTCAGCTGGTGATCAGCGGACACAATCACATCCCCTTCCGGGCGTCCGTTCAGGGGCGCAGTTGGGTGAACCCCGGCTCTCTGGGCATGCTGGAGGACGAAACCGGCTCCATGGCCGCCTTCGCCGTGCTGAGGATGGCGAAGGGTGAACCCTCCATCACGGTGCACCGGGTTCCCTATGACCCCGGCAAGGTGCTTCATGCCATGGTTGCCCAATCCCTGCACACCCTTGCCCCGGAAATGTGCCACGCCGTTTACCTGACCATGACCCGGGGGCTTCCCCAATACATGCTGCGTCTGGTGGATCACGTGAAGCGCACCGCCGCTCCCCTGGGGCTTTCCCTTGGGGATCAGCAGGCCTGGAAAATTGCCGACGAAACCTTCCCCTGGGCAGACGGATGCACCAGCCGGGAATTCTGGAAAGAGGTACTGTCATGACCCACGATACCATTGCCGCCATTGCCACCGCCCCGGGACAGGGCGGGGTGAGCATTGTCCGCCTGAGCGGCGGGGAGGCGGAGAAGATCCTGATGCATCTGTTCCGCCCGGCCAAACGGGGGCTCACTTCCCTGACCAGCCATCTGCTGACCTACGGCCATGTAATGGACGGGGAGGAAGTCATTGACGAGTGCATGGCGGTGATCATGCGTGCCCCACGCAGCTACACCCGGGAGGACGTGGCGGAGTTTCAGCTTCACGGGGGGGCTTTCACCCCTCAGCGGGTGCTGGGCTGCTGCCTGAACGCCGGGGCACGGCTGGCAGAACCGGGGGAATTTACCCGGCGAGCTTTCCTGAACGGCCGTCTTGACCTATCCGAGGCAGAGGCGGTCATGAGCCTGATTGCCGCCCGGGGAGAGCAGGCACACCGTGCCGCCATGCGGCAGCTGCAAGGGGGTGCGTCCTCCTTCATTCGGCAGGCTGCGGACGAATTGTACACCATTGCCGCAGGGATTGCCGCCTGCGTGGATTACCCGGAGGAAATCACCGAGGAGGAAGCCACGGAAGGCCTGTCCTCCAAGCTGAAGACCCTTGCGGACAGGCTGGACGCCGCCTGCAGTGAGCGTTCCGCCCGGCTGCTTGCTCAAGGGTTGCAGGTGGTGCTGTGCGGCCGCCCCAATGTGGGCAAAAGCTCCCTGCTGAATGCCCTGCTGGGGGAAGACCGCGCCATCGTCACCCCCATTCCCGGCACGACGAGAGACGTGGTCACCGGGGACATGCTCCTGGGAGGCTGCCAGATTCACCTGACGGACACCGCCGGGCTCCGGGACACGGACGACCCGGTGGAGCGGCTGGGGGTCGCCCGCTCCGGCAAGGCCATGGCGGAGGCAGATGTGGTGCTGGTGGTGCTGGATCACGCCTCTCCCCTGACGGAGGCGGACAAGACCCTGCTGCAGGAGCAGAACCGGGACAACACCATGGTGATTGTGAACAAGACGGATCTGCCCCCGGTGTGGGACGCAAGCGAAATCGCCGCTCTATGCCCCAAGGGCAAGGTACTGACCCTTGCCGCCGCCCTGCCGGAGACCCTCCAGCCCCTGAAGGAGGAGCTTCGCCGCCGGGCAACGGTCAGCGATCAGCTGGCACTGACCCAGCCCCGGCACATGGATGCCGCCCGACGGGCTGCCGGATACCTGCGGCAGGCTGCCGCCACGGTGGATGCGGGCCTGCCGGTGGATCTGACCACGGTGGACATCACCGCCGCCCAGTGCGCCCTGGGGGAAATCACCGGGGATCAGGTGGATGAAAAGCTGCTGGACGCGGTGTTCAGTCAGTTCTGCGTAGGAAAGTAATCGACAAAGTGGCAGAGCCACTTTGTCGAGGCTGCACTCGCTCACTGGTCGAACGCCTTCGTCGTTCTCCCGGCCGTTCACTCGTGTAAGGAAGCAATCCTTCGGATTGCTGCGGGAATCGCCGTACACGCCGCCGATTCCCGATCTGAAGTCGGAGGGTTTGCGAGCCCTCCTACACCACCCAAGGAGTTGGGGCTTCGCCCCGGTTTTGCACTTTGCCCCGGTTTGCGCCATGTCAGAAAAGCCCCGAAGGGGTCGAACCCGAACACCATCCAGGTTGGGGCTTCGCCCCGTTGAAGGTTTCTGCAAAGCGGCAAAGCCACTTTGTCGAAAACATGAAAGTCCCGTGAAAGCATTGCTTTCACGGGACTTTGTTGTTGGGTTGTTGATTACGGAACGTCCGTAGCGGTGGCGGCGGCATCGTCTACATAGGTGTAGAGGATGGCGGCGCTCCAGGACCAGTTGCTGCTGGGCTCGTATCCATGCACGCTGCCAGAGCAGAAGTCATAGTAGGTGTTGGAATACAGGGGGATAGCAGGCAGCCGGGTGCTGAAGGCGTTCATCAGGGTGACCCAGCGCTTCATGTAGGTGGCGGTATCCCCGGGCTCCGTATTGCGGAGGGCGCGGGCAACCACGTACAGGTCGTTGCTTTCCAGGCCGGTGTTGTTCACATGACCCTGATAAGCTTCGCCGGGACGCCAGGTGTTGGTGGGATCATACACGTAGGTGAAGTTGGTGGCCAGTGCGTACAGGTTGCAGGTGCGGGTATCGTCCCGATAGTACTGGGCAAGCATGTCGCTGTAGGACATCTCTTCCACAGACACATCGAAGCCCACTTCCTGCAGATTGGGCAGCAGCAGGTCTTCCACCAGCTGGCACATCCGGTTGTTGGTCACCTTGGCAAAGCGAATCTGCAGAGGCAGCAGGGTCTTGCCGCCGGCGGTAATGGCCTTCACCACAGGATCCGTGGTGTTTTCATACTCGGTGAGGGCAGTGCCTTCCAGAGCACGGTAGCGGACGGTGTCCTTCTTGGCATCGTACCGCTCGCCCTTTTCGTTGTAGATGTAGCCGGCCTTTTCCAGCAGCTTGGCGGCTCTGGTCAGGTTCAGGGGATAGGTGGCCACCTGGGTCTTCATGGTGTTCAGGTAGTTGCCTACGGTGACCATCCACTGACCCAGACCGTACCAGCTGTACACAGGCTGACCATAGGTGCCGGTGAACTCCGTCACGAAGGTTTCCTGATCCAGGCAGTAGTCCACGGCCTGACGCACTTCCACCTGACTGGTGGGACCCTGCTCGCAGGCGAAGGACAGGAAGCCCAAGCCCGTGCGCAGGTAGCTGGAGGACTGAAGCTGTTCATCCGCCAGCCCTGCGTCAATGGCGGTGCTGTCGGTCAGCTTGTTCACGATATCCAGGGTGCCGTCTTCCAACTGGGCAATGGCCTGATCGTTGGTGGTCTCCTGCAGGGTCACGGTTTCAATCAGGGGACGCTGTCCGGCGTAGTTGCCCTGATAGTAGGGGTTGGCCTTCATGACCACGGTGCCGGTAGCGGCGTCGTAGCTTTCCAGCTGATAGGGGCCGGAGGTGACCTTGGGATGACTGCTGTAGCCCGTTTCCGGATCCAGCATGGTCTTCTGCAGCAGCTCGGCGGTGAAGTCCCCGGTCAGGTAAGCGCCCCGGCCGTCATCCTTCACATCGCATCCGGGAGCGATTTCGCTGATGGGATAGGGGGTCACGTTCACCAGCATGAGCTCGTAGTAGTAAGGCAGCGCGTCCGTCCGCAGGTTGATGGAGAAGGTCATGTCGTCCAGCAGCCGCAGGCCGGAAAGGTAATTCCTCTCCCCGCTGTTGTACTCATCATAGCCCAGCACCTGCCAGTAGATGGCCGTGGTGCCGCCGATGTCCTGCATCTGCTTGCTGGCCTGCATGAGCACGCTGAACACGTAATCCTTGGCGGTAATGGGGGTGCCGTCGTTGTAGCACAGGCCTTCCTTCACACGGAACTGGTACATCTTGTTGCCCAGGTCGTCCTGTGCGGCGGTGACCAGGGTGACAACGGAGTCGTCCACCTGGTAGCTTGCATCCTCCGTGAAGGCCACCGTGCTGTAGCCGTGGAGCAGAGCACGAACATCAATATCGGAGGTATTGTTGGAGAACAGTTCGGTGGCAAAGTAGCCGGTGGGGCGGGATACGGTGCCCACGGTGACCTTGCTGCCGGGGGTCAGGGTTCTGACCGTCATGGTCAGGGCCGTGTCCTCGGTGAGGGAAATGGTTTCCTTTACGGAGTAATTGTCTGCGTCGGTAGCGCGGAGGACATACGTGCCGGCCTTCAGAGCTGCACGCACCATGCCGCTGTCGTCCGCCGTGGTGGACAGGGTTTCCTTCCCCTGCTCGTCCTTCACGGTGACCTTGGCGCCGCTGACAGGATTGCCGCTCTGGTCATTGACCGTCAGGGTCAGGGACAGAGTGCCCTTGTCAGCACTTTCATCTGCGAATACTGCCGTGCAGCTGAGCGTCAGCATCATTGCAAGCAGCAGCGCAAGCATCTTTTTCATCATGATCGTCACCTCTTCATGAAATCTCGTCGGTGGGCATGCACTCCGGCAGGGCAGGTCGCCCGTACCCTGCCGGAGGATTTTCCGTTAGTCGAAGCAGTCGCCCACGTTGGTGATCGTACCGCTTGCCGCAGGCACGCTGGGTGCCACGCGCTCGTCATAAGCGGACTGGTAAACAGCGCTGATGATCTGGTCGCGGGTCACATGGGTCCAGGTGCCGCCTTCCCAACGGGTGAAGCGATAGCCCACGCGGATGGGATTCTCAGGTGCGGTGGTAGAAGCACCGATGAGGAGGCGTTCCTTCTTGAGTACTGCACCGTTCCAGTTGACGAAGGTGACGGTGACATAGGCCGTATTGGTTACTTCCAGACCGTTGTAGGTGACGTCGTAGCGGCCGTTGCCGGGAGCTACAGGCTCGTATACCGTGTAGATGATTTCCTTGCCCGTGCTGTCCAGGATGGGCATTCTCTCGAAGGTGAACTTGCCTTCGGTCTTCATGCTGCGAGGATCAACGGACATTTCATCCATCACTTCGCCATTGTTGCCGATGAGCTGCAGCGCCAGCGGCGTGGCGGGACGGTAGTAGCCATCGCCATCCACCCAGCGTACGGTGACCGTCACATCAATGCCCAGTTCGTCGGTGACTTCTGCTTCGCCTTCCGGCACCAGCAGGTCGCCGCCCTTGGGATTCTCGATGCCGTCAGCCTCCGCCTTCACGGTGTTGGTGACCTTGGCCATGGGGATGTCTTCATCGGTCACGGTGTACTGAGCGGTGATGGTCACCGTCTCGCCCACAGGCAGTTCATCAATCACAGCCGTGGTACCGTTGACCTTGTAGCCGGTACCCTTGAGCACCTTCACGCCATCCAGCAGGTCATCCACCTGTACGTTGTAGTACGGGGTGTTGCCGTCGTTGGTGACGGTGATGGTGTAGGTAATGGTCTCGCCCTCACGTACGCGGACATTGCCGGTATCGGAGGTCTTCTTCACGGTCAGGGTGGTGTCGATTTCGTCGGTTTCGTTGTCGACTTCGTCGCCGCCTTCAGGAATCTTGGGATTCTCGGGATCCTTAGGATCCGGGACATCGTCGCCCTTTGCGGTGACGGTATTCAGCACATGACCGTTCAGGATGTCGTCGCTGGTCACGGTGTAGGTGGTGGTGAATACCTTTTCTCCGCCTACAGGCAGCTCAGCAATGGTCTCGTGGAGTCCGGTGAGATCGTCGTCCACCTTCACGTTGTAATAAGGTACGTTGCCCTCATTCTTCACGGTGATGGTGTAGGTGATGGTCTCGCCCAGGGCTACCTTGCCCTCCTTGTCGGAGGTCTTGGTGACGCTCAGGGCGGCGTTCACGTCGTCGGTCTCGTC
>JAUMVT010000086.1 GCA_030529995.1 Clostridia bacterium | reverse complement strand
CATTTGGGTTCTCTTTTCCTTACCTTTGTGTTACCTATGTATTGTACCTTAACACTTGGAGAAAAAAGTTCAGGCAATTCCGCCTCCATTCGTTTTTCCCCCATCAGGCCGCCTTTTCTCCTGATCCCTGGCCGTTCCCCACGCAAAAGGGGCTGCCGCATTTTTCTGCAGCAACCCCCGTGTTTTTTACACCTTCCGGCCATTGCCTACGAAGAATACTGCAATGGTACCCGGGCCGGAATGACTGCCGATGATAGGTCCGATGTAGCCCATCAGGATGTTCTTCACCCCCAGCTTTTCCCGGAGCATATCCGCCAAAGACTGTGCCTCTTCTTCGCAGTCGCCATGGCTGATGAACACCGTCTGGTTCGCAATATCGACTGCGTTGGTTTCCGTCCGTTCGAACAGTGCCCGAATGCTGCGCTTCCGCCCCTGTACCTTATCCCGAGGAATCAGGTGACCGGCTTCATCCACATTCAAAATCGGCTTGATCTTAATGATGGAACCCAGATAGGCGCTGGTGGCGGACACCCGGCCGCCCCGCTTGAGGAACATCAGGTCATCCACCGTGAACCAGTGCACGATGTTCAGCCGATTTTCCTCCACCCACTTGGCGTTCTCCTCCAGAGTCAGTCCCTCCTGCCGCTTCTGCAGGGCGTAGTGCACCAGCAGGCCTTCGCCCATGGAAGCGCTCAGGCTATCCACAATGGCCAGCTTCCGGTCGGGATACTGTTCCTTCAATTCCTTAACCGCCTGCACACCTGCCGCATAAGTGCCGCTCAAGCCGCTGGAGAAGGCAATCACCAGTACATCCTGTCCCTTGTCAAGTAGATCACTGATCTGTTCCTTCCACTCTTCCGTGTTGATTTGCGCAGTGGTAATCACCTTGCCTGCACGGAGATCAGCATAGATGGCACGGCTGTTTTCCACCGTACCGTCAGGAATGTGGCTCTGCCCATCCATGGTAAAAGACAGGCTGACGACTTTGAAATTTTCCTGAGCGTTGATGTATGTTAAAGGCAGGTCCGTGGTAGAATCCGTTACAATCCAATACATGATTGCACAACCTCCTTGCCAATTTTACACAATGAGCATACCAAAGGAGCAGGCAAACGGTCAAGAGACAAATTCCATTTTTGTCCCACAAAAAGAAAAGCCCTGCCGAAGGGGCAGGGACGAATTCAGGCTGCGGCCATCTTGTCTTCCAGCCTCCGATAAATGTAGACGAAATAGATGATTTCCGCAATGGCGGTAATGCTCCAGGAGAAAATGTACAGCAAGTACAGGGAAAGGATGGTGTGGAAGTAAGCGAACACGGTATAAACCCACACCACACGGAATACGCAGGAGCCCATGATCACAATCGCCGTAGGCACGCCGCTCTTGCCCAGGCCGCGGGAAGCGGCAATCGTGCAGTCCATAAAAGCACTGAAGGCGTAGGAGAACCCCATGACCCGCAGGCGAACCATGCCTGCCTCCATCACGGCGGCATCGCTGGTAAACAGCGCCAGGAAACCCTTGCCGAAGAACTCCAGAATCAGGCCGATGACCAGTCCGATGCCGAAGGAATAGCCCAAGGAAATCAGGTAGCTGTGGAGGACACGTTTCCGCTTGCCGGCACCATAATTCTGGCTCATGAAGCTGGAGCAGGCCGTGTACAAGGCTGCCATCACGTCATAGCAGAGAGCATCCGCATTGGTGGCTGCTGCCGTACCTTCCACAATCACCGTGTCAAAGGAATTGACGCCGGACTGGATGAACAGGTTGGCCACAGCAAAGATGGCGTTCTGTGCCGCTGCCGACAGGCTCAGGGGAAGGATACGCTTCATCATTTCCGGCTGCACACGAATCAACTTGGGATGCAGGGCATACACCGTGGAGGATCGAATCAGCAGTGCCACCACCAGCGAGGCACTCAGCCACTGGGAAATGCTGCTGGCCAAGGCCACGCCCGCTTCCGCCATACCGCAGACGATGACAAAGAAAAGGTTCAGGATCACATTCAGTATGCCGGCTGCAGACAGGATATACAAAGGTCTGCGGGTATCTCCGGCTGCAGACAGCACAGCATTGCCGAAGTTATACAGCCCGGCGGCAGGCAGACCGAAGGCATAGATCCGCAGGTAGGTCTCTGCTCCGTCAATCAGTTCTTCCTTGGTGCCCAGCAGCTCCAGGATCGGTCTGGCGCCCAGAAGACTGGCAAACATCAGCAAGCAGCCAGCCACCAAGCAAATAACGAAGGAATTGTGGACAGCATCCACCACTTCCCGGTCATTTCGCGCGCCCATGTACCGTGCCACCATAATATTGACGCCGCTGCCAACACCAATAAGCACCGTCGTCAGCAACGATACCAGAATGGAAGTTGAGCCTACCGATCCCAGGGCATGAGATCCGGCAAAGCGCCCCACAACAGCCACGTCCGACATATTGAAGAGCACCTGCAGCACATTGGAAAGCATCAGCGGCAGGCTAAAAAGCATAATCTGCTTGGGCAAGCTGCCTTCCGTCATGGTGGTATTCAGCCGATGGTCGGCCATGATAACACTTCCTCGTGTTTCGATGATACCGCACGGCCATGCATGCGGTGAATTATGGAATTGCTGGATGTGCAACGCATCAAATCACAGCCGACGTGGATTATAACACAACCCCCATTGCAGAACAAGGGAAAAGCAACGAACTTTCACAAAAAATTTATACGCGCTTTTGCCTTATGAAGCATCGCACAAGCATGAAAAAAGACCCTTTCCTTCAAATAAGAAAGAAAGGGTCGGCGGAACGAAAATCAGTATTTGCGCTTGCGAGCGGCTTCTGCCTTCTTCTTGCGCTTCACGCTGGGCTTCTCGTAATGCTCGCGCTTGCGAACCTCCTGGAGAACTCCGCTACGAGCGCACTGCCGCTTAAACCGCTTGAGAGCGCTTTCCAGGGACTCGTTCTCACGGATGCGTACCTCGGACACTGTTATCCCTCCTCTCGCTCATCTCGCCTTGAACCCGGCAAGACGGACGGATAGCGAACCGTACGATTATTATACCGCCTTTCTCGCTAACCGTCAAGCTCTTCTGCCGATTTTCAGCCGAGTTTTCCTTCCGAAATTGCTCATTTCCACGAAATGTGGCAAATCAGGCCATGTTTTCGGCCATTTTCTTGCCGCCCAGCACATGGAAATGCAGGTGATGGACGCTCTGGCAGGCATCGTCACCGCAGTTGGAAACTACGCGGAAACCGGTCTCCGCCACGTTTTCCAGCTTTGCCACCTTCGCGCAGGCCTTTAGGCAGGCTGCCAAGGTTGCCTCGTCCGCTTCTTCTGCTGCACCCACGGAAGTAATATGCTCCTTGGGAATCACCAGCACATGCACCGGTGCCTGAGGGTTAATGTCCCGGAAGGCATACACCTTGTCATCCTCATACACCTTGTTGGACGGGATCTCTCCATGGATAATCTTGCAGAAAAGACAATCTGCCATTGCTATCGCTCCTCTCTCTGATACAAACGTTTCTGTTCGTCTTTTTCTTCCCGATTCGAAAAATATTTACGCAAAGGGCTTAAATCAGCTCGCCCTTCATACCTTCGCCGTCCACGGCCGTAAGCCGAACCGGTAGCTGTACCCCCTGCCTGCAAGCCGGGCAGGAAGCCACCAGCACCCGAATGTATTCCGGTGTGTAGCCCACCCAGCCTTCCGGCAGCTGTTCTTCCAGCAGTACGGTGCTTTCCTTGCCAAGCCACTTTTCCTGATAAGCCGCCGCAAGCCGCTCACCCAGTGCAATCAGCCCCCGGGCACGGCGTTCCTTCTCCTCCCGGGTCAATTGCCCGGGCATCACTGCTGCCTTGGTGCCTTCCCGCTGACTGTAGGGGAATACATGGATTCTGGCGTAGGCCATTTTCTCCACGAAAGCACAGGTCTCCTGATATTCAGTCTCCGTCTCCCCAGGGAAGCCCGTCAGCACATCCGTGGTGAAGGCCGCCATGGGGAATACGCTGCGCAGATGCTCCGCCGAGCGCAGGTACATGGCGGTATTGTATCGGCGTGCCATGCGAGCCAGCACCGTATCACTGCCGGACTGCAACGCCAGATGGAACTGAGGGCACACCTTGTTGCACCGGCCAAGCCGACGTGCGAATTCCTCCGTGGCTACGCCGGGTTCCAGGCTGCCAAGGCGAATCCGCTCCACCCCGCTAATCACCTGCACGGCCTCAATGGCATCAATCAGCCCTACGTTATCCTGCAAGTCCCGGCCATAGCTGGTCAGGTGAATACCGGTCAGCACCAGCTCCTTGTACCCGGCATCTGCCAGCTTCTGTGCTTCCCGCACCACATCTTCCAAGGGGCGGGAGCGAATGGGACCCCGAACGCTGGGGATAATGCAGTAGGTGCAATGATTGTTGCAGCCTTCCTGAATTTTCATAATGGCCCGGGTATGGTCTTCCTGATCGGTAATGTTCAGCTCTTCAAAAGGCGTCTCTGCTGTCAGAGCATCCACGGCGCACATCTGCGTACCATCCTTCACGGCCTTTTCCAGCAGCGTTACCACTTCGCCCCGGTGCTGGGTGCCGAGGATCAGCCGTGCGCCGGTATCCAGCAGTTCTGCTCCTTTCCGCTGGGCAAGGCAGCCGCACAGCACCACCTCGCTCAGGGGATGCTCCCTGCGGAGACGGCGGGCGATCTGCATGGACTTCTTGTCCCCCGTGCCGGTTACGGTGCAAGTATTGACCACATACACATCCGCATCCTCGTTCCAGGGCACAATGGCGTATCCCGCCTCACGGAACTTTTCCAGCATAGCCTGGGTATCATATTGGTTTACCTTGCAGCCCAGTGTGTGGAAAGCAACGGTATTCAAAAAACTTTTCTTCCTCTCTTTTTACTGCATCTGTTCAAAAAGGCACATCAGCATGGCAATGGAGGCAATGGCCGCCGTTTCCGTGCGCAGGATTCTGGGTCCCAAAGTGACAGCCCGGCATCCTTGTGCCGCCATAGCCTGCACCTCTTCTGCGGACATGCCTCCCTCCGGGCCAATGACCACTGCCACGTCCCGGCACTTAGGATTGTCTGCATGGAAAGCGTTCAGGCTGTAGCCATTGGCTTCCTCCCAGGGAACCAGCGCCGCCTCGTGCTTTGGCAGGCGCCGGAGCATTTCCTTCATGGTAACGGGAGCTTCCACCTCCATGGTCACGCATCGGCCGGATTGCTTGCTGGCCTCCCGGGCGATTTTCTGCCATCGTTCCTGCTTGCGAAGGCCGTCCTTGCCGTTCAGCTGCACAACGCACCGGCTCATGGCTACAGGCACAACCCGGCTCGCTCCAAGCTCCACAGCCTTCTGCACAATCCACTCCATCTTTTCTGCCTTAGGCAGACCTTGATAGAGGGTCACGTGCAGCGCCGCCTCTGTTCCCGGCAGCTCCCGTTCTACCCGGCAAGCCAGCCCCTGCGCCGTTGTGATCAGCACGCCGGCAAAGCGTTTCCCTTCAGCGAAGATTTCCACCGGGTCACCCTTCTGCAGGCGCAGGACACGAGTGGCATGGCGGACATCCTCCTCGCTGAGCATGGCCACATGATCAACGATAGCGCCTTCCGCATAAAAGCGATGCATGGCTCAGCCCCTCCGTGCCCGGATGGCAACCCATTCACCCTTGTGCCGCACTTCCTCAATGGCATAGCCGGCCTTGTCCAGTGCTTCCCGCACGTCTGCTTCCCGCTCCTTAATGATGCCGGAGCAGATGAAGTGTCCGCCGGAAACAATGTGCTGGGTCAGGGGCTGAGCAAAGAAGCAAATCACATCCGCAATGATGTTGGCAACGCACACATCGCATGCCTCGTCCGTCTTCTCCAGCAGGTTGCCCTCCACGGCACGAATTTTCTCCGTCAGGTGATTGTGCTCGATATTTTCCTTGGCCACCTTCACTGCTGTGGGGTCAATATCAATGGCCAGCACACTTTCCGCCCCCAGCATAGCTGCGCCGATGGCCAGAATGCCGCTGCCCGTGCCCACGTCAATGACACGCTCGCCGCCGTGAAGGGTTTCCTCCAGCAGTTCCATGCACATGCCCGTGGTTTCGTGGGTACCGGAACCGAAGGCCATGCCCGGGTCGATTTCGATGACCTTGTCCCCTGCCTGCGGATCATAATGCTCCCAGGTAGGCTTGACCACCAGGCTCTTGCCTGCGCGGAAGGGCTTGTAGAACCGTTTCCACACCTCCGCCCAGTCTTCTTCCTTCACGTTCTGGGTGGTGATAGCCAGCGTGCCCAAATCGAAATCCAGCCCCAAAGCCTTGATTTCCTCCATGCGGGTATGCAGGGCATGCAGCCGATCCGCAAAGCCTTGCGGATCAAACCAGGCGTGCACCAGCACATCCTCCGGCATATCATCAATCAGCTTCTGATCAATCATTTCCCAATAGCCATTGGGCTTGGAAGGATCCGGAATATCCGCCCGATCCTCCACCATGGTGCCGGTGGCTCCTTCCTGCATCAGCTGCTCCGATACAAGGTCAGCCCCGGCCGTGGTTGTATGTACAGTGATTTCCACCCAATCCATAAACTCACCCTTTGCAAATTCATCGCTTCATTATATCCTTTTTCCCCATCAGGTGCAAGTCTTGTGTTGACAAAGTGGTTTTCCGCCTTGTAGGAGTGTCAAGCATAGGTTACACATAGGGCAGCGGAGAGAAGTCAAGGGA